>CBDUYA010000096.1:0-9975 GCA_965371335.1 uncultured bacterium
CAGCTCCTTCCCGGTGCCGCTCTCACCCTGGATCAGCACCGGCAGCGAGCAGGCGGCCGCCTTGTCGATCAACTGGTGGACGCGGCGCATCGGTCCGGTCGGCCCGATGATCGAGTGAGAGCGCGGCTTGTGCGGCTCGGCGCCGGCGGGCATCCGTGGAAAGCGCACTACACCGGGCGAGGCCGCGGCGCGGGGCGAGGGGACCGCGTACATCATGTTCTTGTTGAGCGTGACGATGAGCCGCTTGGTGGCCTCCTCAAGCATCTGCAGGTCGTCGAGGTTCATCACGTTGTCGATCGAGTGGTGCCGCTCCGCCAGGGTCCGCGCCTGTCCGCCGACCTTCCGCAGGTCGGTCAGCCAGGCATCGAGATCCCGCCGGGTGACGGGTGGTGTCGCCATATGTGGGTCGCCTCCTTCTGCCGGGCCGCCGGAATCGACGACGTGCCGGTCGTCCCCTCTAGAGCAATGGCGATACCAGATGCCGGGTCTCCGCTCCGTCAAATTCTGGACAGCGAGTAAGTTGTTCGGCCATGAAGGGATGCGGTCCGATCGGAATTGTCCGTGCGGACGCGTTACAAACCTGTCGCGTTTCGACCTGTCACACTGTGAAAAACCGGCCGGAGAGGTGTCACATAGTAACACGCCGGTGCGATGTGCGATCGGGGCTATGATACCCCGTTCATCGTGCGCGGTCGGCCGATCGATCGCGCGACGTTCGCGGGAGCCGCATGTGACCGCCCCGAACACGCTCACCGACCTGCGGGCCTACATCGATCTGCTGCGTCGCGAGAACGAGATCGTCGCCATCGATGCCGAGGTCGATCCCCGGCTGGAGGCGGCCGAGATCCATCGCCGAGTCATCGCCGCCGGCGGGCCGGCGCTTCTCTTCCGCCGGGTGAAGGGGGCCGCCTTTCCGGCGGTCACCAACCTGTTCGGGTCGGCCCGCCGGGTCGAGCTGGCGTTCGGCTCCCGCCCACGCCAGCTCGTCGAGCGGCTGGCCCGTCTTCCCCAGACCCTGTTGCCGCCATCGCTCGCGCGCCTCTGGGATCATCGCGATCTGGCGGGGCCGCTGGTCCGCACCGGCCTGCGCCGCATCGCCGGTGGACCGGTCCTGGCCCATGCCGAACACCCGCCACGCCTCGGGCGGCTGCCGGTTCTGACCACCTGGAAGAAGGACGGCGGGCCGTTCATCTCGCTTGGCCTGGTTTACACCGAGCACCCCGACGGGCGGGGACACAACCTGGGTCTCTACCGCATGCAGGTCTACAACGATGCGACCACCGGCATGCACTGGCAGATCGGCAAGGGAGGAGGGTTCCATCACGCCGCAGCCGAAGCGTTGAACGAAGGGCTTCCGGTGGCGGTCTTCCTCGGCGGTCCGCCGGCCCTGATCCTGTCGGCGATCGCGCCGCTGCCGGAAAACGTTCCGGAAATGCTTCTCGCCTCGCTGATGCTGGGAAAGCGACTGGAGCTCACCACGACGGAACGGTCGCGGCTGCCGCTGGCGTCGGCGGCGGAGTTCGCCCTGGTGGGACGGGTGCCGGCCGGCGAGCGCCGCGCGGAGGGTCCGTTCGGCGATCATTACGGCTACTACTCCCTGACCCACCAGTACCCGGTGTTCCACGTCGAGGCGCTCTACCACCGGCAGGAACCGATCTATCCGGCGACCGTGGTCGGCAAGCCGCGCCAGGAGGACTTTTTCATCGGTGACTTTCTGCAGGATCTCCTGTCGCCGCTCTTCCCGGTGGTGATGCCGGCGGTGCGCGACCTCTGGTCGTACGGCGAGACCGGCTATCACTCGCTGTCGGCTGCCGTCGTGCAGCAGCGATATAAGAGGGAAGCGATGGGGGCGGCGTTCCGCATCCTCGGCGAGGGGCAGTTGTCGCTCACCAAGTTTCTCCTGGTGCTCGACCGGCGCTGCGATCTCAAGGACTTCCGGCGGGTGCTGACCGAGGTGCTGCGGCGCGCCGATTTCCGCTGCGACCTGTACGTGTTTTCCAACCTGTCGATGGACAGTCTCGATTACGCCGGGCCGCGCATCAACGAAGGGAGCAAGGGGATCCTGCTCGGGGTGGGTGAGCCGGTCCGCGAACTGCCGGAGAGCTTCTCGGGCGACCTGCCGCCCGGCGTGCGCGAGGCGCGGATCTTTTCGCCCGGTTGTCTCGTTCTGCAGGGGCCGCCCTGCCCGCGCGATCTCCAGGCGGGGCAGGCGGCGCCCGACGTGGCGCCGATCCTCGCCCACCCGGCGCTCGACGACTGGCCGCTGGTGGTGATCACCGACGACGCCGCCCGCGCCACGCGCAGCGAGTTCAACTTCCTCTGGTCGACCTTCACCCGCTTCGAGCCGGCGGCCGACCTGCACGGCCGCGCCGTCACCCTGCAGCGCAACCATCCGTCGTTCACCCCGCCGGTCGCCATCGACGCCCGTATGAAGCCGTTCTACCCGGAAGAGCTGTTCTGCGACGAGGAGACGGCCGCCACCGTCACCCGGCGCTGGCGTGATTACTTCCCGGACGGCCGGGTCGAGATGGGGGATTCCGACCGGGCGCACCTCGATTGAGGGAAGCGGGAGCCGCTTCTCAGGTCCCGACGAGGCTGGTCGGTGGCGGCGTGACCGGCGGGGGTGGCGGCTTCGGTTTCTTTGCGCTCGGGCGCCAGAAGCCGCCTTCTCCGAAGCGGCCCCATCCCCAGCGCAGCCAGCCGAGCAGCGCCTGCGCCAGCCACAGCGCCCACGCCAGCATCGCCAGCCGGTAGACCAGGATCGGCAACGACATCGCCCACGGTCGGGGCAGCTGATCGGCGGCGCGGTCCTGGTACCACATCAGATTGAACGCGCTCGAGCCGTTGCCGGCGATCTGCATCCGGGGGTGGCCGAGCAGTCCCTGCTGGATCGACAGGAACAGCCCGGCGAGAGCGAACAGGGTGAGGGAGACGAGAACGATCTGCAGAACATTGAACCAGGGGCCGCTCAAGGCGGTGCCGCTCCGGCCGCGCCAGCCGAGCAGGATCAGCCAGGCCGCGATCACCATCGACACCGTCAACGGAATCTGGGTCAGCCCGAGGCTGAGCAGGAACCAGTGGTACCACTTCAGGGGGGTGAGGCGCACCTGGCCGAGCCCGAACGACGCCAGCAGGCTGACGAGGAGGAAGCTCCAGAACAGAACGGCCGGGCCGAGGTGAGGACCGCCGACGAACAGGGTCCAGCGATCGCGGGGCATGGCGATGTGGACGGCGGCGTTGACGCTCGCGGTCCCGAGTGCGGTCTCCGGCACCTGGAAGAAGGTCTTGATGCCGCGCATCTGCCGCCAGGAGAGCGTGACGTTCTGGCGCCCGGGAGGCACCGGCAGCGTCACCCGGCGCCCGTCCTGACGGATCGGGTGCAGCTCGCCGTTGATGCTGACCGACTGGAGCTGAGCGCCGCTCGGAATCTGGATCGTGTGCTGCGCGCCCCGGCTGCTGCGGAACGCCAGGTCGAGCCTGGTGTCGGTGGCCCGCAGGCCGGGGCTGACCGCCATCCGCGCGTCATCGATGGTCAGACTCTGACCGGGGATTCCTTCCGGCCGCGTCACTTGGATCGAGACGGTCTCGCCCGGCCAGGGACGCCACTCGCGCAGCCTGGTGTGCGGTTGCTGCGGCGCGTGCACCACCGGGATGCCGGTGATCTCGAGATGCCAGACGGGACTGACATTGAGCCGCCAGATCTCGGTCCAGGAGACCGAGGACGGCGCGCGCAGCTCGATCTGCCTCCGCTCCGCGAGCGTCGATTCCCAGGTCATCTGCGTGGCGCGCGGGCCCATGCTGAGCGAGACGATCCCGCCGCTCACCCGCACCCCCTCGGTGGTGACCGATTCTCCCTGCAGGAGCGGCACCTGCAGGACGATCGGTGACCCGGTCGGTGTCAGGCGAACGACCCGCGTCGTCAGGCGCCATTGCAGACCGAGATTGAGGTGGCGCTCGACGCTGACGAACGGGGGAAGCCGGATCGGCGTGAGGCGATCGGCGCGCGTGCCTCCGTCGCCGCCGGTGCGCACGAGCTGCAGCGTCTCGGCGGCACGACCGTCCTCCAGCAGCCCCTCGACGCGCCAGCCGGCCGCCGTGGAGGTGACCCGGTGCGGCTTGAGCGGCAGCGGCAGGGAGACCGACTCACGGTTGGGAAGCGGCCCTTCCATGACGATCTGGTGCGCGCCACTCCCGACGTGCGCCCAGAGCACGCCGTCGGCCGTGCGGGTCAGCCCGGCGGCCGGGGCCCCGTCGATGGCGACGGTGCGCGGCACCCACTGCTCTGCTCCGCCCGGCAGTGGCACGCCGGTCGCCGCCCCGGCGTGGACTTCGAAGCGAATCTGCAATGAGGTCTGGCTCGCCTGCAGGGTCATGCGCGGGCTGCTGGCGCAGTCGGGGAAACAGTCGGGGTTCTGCAGAAGGCGCTGCCGCAGCTCGTTCAGCATCTCATCCGGGGGGATATCCGCCCTGGCCTCCGGCGCCGCGACAAGCATCATAATCAGGCCGAGCAGGAGAACCGACAGGCTACGCGCCAGTCCTGTTTTCCTGGCCGCCGCTCCCGGGAGCGACAAATCGGGGATCGGCAGGACGCAAAGGGCGAGCAAGGTGAGCAGGATGACGCGGGCGAACGACAGTCCGAGGTTGATCGAGGGCGGAATGAGAATGAGACGCAGCCGTTGTGTTTTCTCGACCGGGCCACGCCAGTCGAGCGACACCGCGCGCCAGGTCCACTGCGGCAGGCCGGGTCCGGTCTGCACGACCGCGCGGGGATCAGGGGCGTAGCGGAGGTCGCCACGCTTGAGTGCGGCGACTTCCCCCTCTCCGTAATCGAAATCGATCACCTCGGAGGCGACACTCTTCAGGCTGCTCATGCGGGTCGTTTCGGCGCGGCGTGCGGCTTCGTCCATGGCGGCCTTCCCGGCTTCGGCGATGCGGGCTGCCGGCGGCGCGGCGCGCCGCATGGCGATCCCCGTGATTGCGCGCGGGCTCTCCAGCGCCGGGTAGATCCCTTCCCGCACCTGCTGCGCCATGAACGGCAGGGTGATGACGATCAGCAGCGCCAGGGCGATCCAGTGGCAGGCGCGCAGCCAGCGCTGCGCCCGGCGGCGGGCCAGGGCGCGCACCAGCGCCTCCCCGGCGAGAACGCCGAGCCAGATCCAGCGGGGCGCCCCCGGCTCGATCCAGATCATGACCATCGTCACCAGGGCGAGGATGCCGGCGCGCCAGCTCCACAGCCGCGTGAACGACATGGAGATGATCAGCACCAGGAAGAGGTCGAGCAGGGTCCAGGTGGCGATCCAGGTCGATGAGATGTCGTCGACTCCGGTGGCGTGCAGCAGCCGCCAGCCGGGCGGCAGGTTCAGCCGGCCCGACACCTGGTGAAAATCGTGATCCCAGCCGACCGCCGGGATGTCCATCACCCCGTCCTCGAGCCGGCTGTCGGCGTTCATCTGTACCTGCGTCTGCCGCAGCTCGACTCCGGCGCGCCCCGATGCTTCGCTGCGGGTAATGAATTGATCGACGCCGTTGACTGAGGCGCGCCCGAGCGTCGCCGGCTCCAGCATCTCCAGACGCCAGCTTCGCTTCAGGGTCCCGGCGATCCGGTCCTGGATGGTGTAGCCGCCGCCGTCGAAATCGAGCCACCAGGTGCGCTTAAGCGACAGCCGGTCGGGGGCGGGGTCGGAGTCGCCGCGCAGCTTCTCGACCATGTTCATCGTCTCGCCCTGGCGCACCAGGTAGGAGGGGAAGACCTTCCATTCCTCGGGGAGGGTCGTCTGCTGCGGATCGATCTCCGTCACCCCCTCGATGGCGACCAGCCGCAGGTGGGGGCGGGCCTCGAACACCCAGACCTCCTCTTCGCCCCACGGCCCGTCATGCCGGGCCAGCTTGATCGACGACGCCGGACCCTCGTGGCGGGCGCGGAACTCGAGCGTCCAGCGGCCGGGCCGGACCTGCACCCGCAGGAGGCCATTGCTCTCCACCCGGGCGGGGAGCGGGCTGCTCATCGACATCAGCACGAACAGCTCCGGCAGCACCTCGCCGAGAATCGCCTCGCGGCTCTTCCCCGACACCTGAAGCTCCATCCGGGTGGTGAGGACGAGCGGCACGTTGTCGGTGATGCGACGGTGGACGGTGATGTCGAGCCGGTCCTCACCCCCCTCCTCGCCGGTGAGTTTCTGCAGCCAGAGCCGCCCCCGATCATCGCGAAGCGGGAATTGGACGGCACGCCCTCCAACTCTCAGGTCGAGGAGGCCGGTGGCGGTCGGCACCTGGAAGAGCGGCGGAAGCTGGTCCCACTCGAAGGCGCCGCTGATCCGGTGTCGTCCGGACGGCAGCTCGATGCCGGGGAGGCCGTTTTTCGCGGTGACAGCGGCCGGACGGCCGTTGACCAGCACTCTCTGAGGCCAATGTTTCTGGTTGCCCGGCAGGGGAACCCATTCACGCCTGTGGACCAGCCACGATTGCTTGAAGCGGCCCGATTGCTGGCCGAGGTCGAGCGACAGGCGGGACGGCCAGACGCACTGGCGGTGATCGGGGGAGCCCTGGAAGAAGGGGCAGCGGGCCTCCTCGTGCCCTTGCAGGACCCAGCCGACCCAGGGGCGGAGCGGCTCGGGAACCTCCTGCGGCTGCAAAGGCTGCGCCGTGGCCGCCGGCAAACCGGACAGCGCGCAGATCAGCAGCAGGCAGAATCCGAGCCGTCGCTTCATTGGAACCCCCGGAAGGAATTTAGGTGGCCGCAGGGGTGATTGGCAAAGCCTGAGGGCCGACAATTTCCGTTTTTTTTGCCGCTCATCCGTGATGCGTCCGGCTACGGAGCCCGCTCCATCAACTCCAGCAGCGCCAGGAAGCGCGGGTGGCGCCGGACCGGGTCGAGATCGGAGTCGTTCTCGTACCATTCCCGCTGCGTCAGGCCGGCCCGGTACGCCTTTTCGAGGCAGTCGATCGCGTCATCGATGCGGCCGGCGAGCGACTTGATGCAGCCGACGTTATAGAGCAGCATCGAATCATCCGGCTCCATCGTCAGGGCCCGGTCGGCCCACTGCAAGCCGAGATCCTGCTGACCGAGGTTGATCAGGGCGCCTGCTCCGAGATACAGAGCGCGAACCTCGTGTGGGTGGGTCTTCAGGCGATCTTCGGCCAGCGCGAGGCCCCGCCTGCGGGTCGCCTCCGCCTCCGCCTCGCGACCGAGCGAAGTGTAGATCTGCGCGCACAGGAGCGGGCACTGGTAGTCCTCGGGACGGACCGCTATCGCCCGCTCGTACTGCTGCAGCGCCTTGTCAAGCTTCCCCTGGGCGAAGGCGTCACGGGCGTGAAAATAGTGCGCTTCGAACAGGCGGGGATCGAGCTTGGTCGCCATCTCGAAGGCCTGCTCCGCCTCATCATGGAGGCCCCGCAATGACAGCGCCATGCCGCGCGAGGTGTGTGCCTGGGCGAGGTCGGGGTCGAGCGCGAGCGCCTTGCGGCTGGCTGATTCGACCCGATCGCGATTGTCCTGGCTGCGCGCGTCGTAGAGATAAAGGTAGCAGGAGCAGTCGGCGATGCCGGCGTAGGCGAGCGCGTAGCTGGGGTCGATCTCGATGGCGCGAGAGAACATCTGCAGGGCGAACTCCATGCTCTTGCGCCGGTACTGGTAGTAATAGTTCCGCCCGCGCAGGTAGAAATCGTATGCCTTGATGTGGCTCGGTTTGGCCCTCCGCATGGCGCGCTGCTCCCCGGGGCCGAGGGTGCACTCCAGGTTGCGGGCGACGTTCGTGGCGATCTCGTCCTGGATGGCGAAGATGTCCTGCATCTGACAATCGAAGCGCTCCGACCAGAGGTGATAGCCGCCGGCGACGTCGGTCATCTCGACCGTGATGCGCAGACGATCGCCCGACTTGCGGACGCTCCCCTCCAGCAGGTGACGGACACGCAGTTTGCGGCCGATATCGCGGCTGCCGAGCGAGGTCTCTTTGAGCCGGAAGGTGGAGGTGCGCGAGGCGACCTGAAGCCCCTTCAGCTTGGTCAGGGCGATGATGATCTCCTCGGCGATTCCCTCGCAGAAATACTCCTGGTCCTTCTCGCGGCTCATGTCGGTGAACGGCAGGACGGCGATCGACGGCCCCGGCGCCGGCTCCTCCGCGTCGCGCTCGCTTCCCAGCGAGGCGAGCTCGTTGCGCAGGTCGATTGCCGACTGCAGGCGGTGGTCCAGTTCCTTCTCGAGGCAGTGCGTGATGATGCGGGCGAGATGGCGCGGAAGAGCAGGGTTGATGTCGAGGATCGATCGTGGCGTGTCTTTCAGGATCGAAGCGACCAGATCGGCCGGCGTCTCGCCGCCGAACGGACGGCGGCCGGTCGACATCTCGTACAGGACGACGCCGAGCGAGAAAATGTCACTGCGCGGATCGATCGGCCGGCCGCGCAACTGCTCGGGCGACATGTAGGGAACGGTCCCGGAGATCGATCCCGCCGGGCTGACCGTCCGGGTCGGCAGATCGGAGTGCAGCGAGGTGGTGGCCGTCTGGCGGAACTGGGCGAGGCCGAAGTCGAGGATCTTCACCCGGCCGTCATCCCCCACCATGATGTTGGTCGATTTGAGATCGCTATGGGTGATGCCCTCCTGGTGGGCGGCGCCGAGGGCATCGGCAAGCGGCACCGCAATCTCCAGCACCCGATCGAGCGGCAGCCCCCCGGGCGGAATCAGGGCCGCCAGGGTCTTCCCCCGCACCAGCTCCATAGTGAAGAAGCGGGTCCCATTCGCTTCCTCGACCGAATAAATAGTGACGATATTCGGATGATTGAGGGCGGCGACCGCCTTCGCCTCCAGCTCGAAGCGGTGCAGACGCTCCGCATCGTGCAGGACGCTGGAATGGAGGAACTTGATGGCGACTTCGCGGTCGAGCCGGGTGTCGACCGCCTTCCAGACGATCCCCATCCCCCCCTCACCGAGCTTCTCGGTAAGGCGGTAGTGGGCGAGCTTGCTCTTGAGAGGCACCGTCATGGTGTCAGCTTCCCCTGCCGGCCCGTGCGGCGCGTGAGAGGCGCTGAGCCGCGGGAAGATCCCCCGGGGTGATCAATATCCATGATACCGCGAAACGGGTTGCGCATGGTCGCATACCATGATCCGGACATGGCAATCTCATAGAAAAGAAAATATCTTGCGGGCGAAGGAGACCCGTAAGGGCGCGATCCGTTACAATGAGCCGCTAAGCCAGGAACAGGGGTAGCGTTCCCCGAACCGTACCCGTCTGTCGGTAACCGCGTCAGCGGGCCGTCCGGATATGTCGTCAGGAGCCTTGTCGCAGCACGAAAAGTGGCAGAACTCTACCATGACAGTAAAGACGAAGCGTAGAAGATTGACCGTGCTGCACGTAGCAACGATCAACAAGCCAATCAAGTCGGATCTTGGGTACTGTCCCATTGAAACAATCATTCACAATCTCGATCAAGGACTTCAGTCCCTGGGTCACCGGTCGATCGTTGCATGTTCCGCAGATTCTAAGGTCACAGGGGAACAATTCGTGACGATCCATCGAAGCCTCGGCGACTATTCACAGGAGACCACGTCGGAGAAGCGAGAAATCGTCAAGCGGCACCTTTCGAGGGCCTTGGCAAGGGCAAGAATGGGGGATATTGACGTCATCCACATGCACGAATGGGTGAACTGCATTTATGAAGGGGTATTCAACCCTCCCCTGCCGATCGTGATGACCCTTCACGTGCCCGCCAGGGACAGCGGGATTGAGGAAGCCCTCCAGCGCTATTCCAACACCAGACCAATACCTCCCGTGTACTTTGTTCCGATAAGCGAATATCAAAAACGGCAATATCGCGGCCTGGTGAACACATGGAAGACCGTCCACCATGGGATTGAAGTCAACGACTCCCCGTCGAAACAGAAACCGGACGAGGCAGGCTATCTGTTCACTATCGGCAGGGTGACGAGAGTCAAGGGGCAGGATAAAGCCATAGAACTTGCGCGCAAGACCGGTTCTCGAC
>CBDUYA010000097.1:0-9838 GCA_965371335.1 uncultured bacterium
CCCGCACCCCCGTCACCCGTCCCTGGTACACCGCCATGCCGAAGCCTTTGTCGCGGATCCAGAGCGACTGCGCGAGGAGCAGCGCGCCGCCGGTGCCGGCATACGCCACGGCGATCACCAGCGTCGGGAACTGCCCGCCGGTGATAAGGCTTGCCGGCACCGACCCGACCGACACCGCCCCCTTCGCCAGCGCGACCATGTCGGACGGCGACAGGCCGACGATGATCAGCGACAGGCCGAGCAGCGGGAAGAAGGTCAGGACGAGCAGCATCTCCGCCCGCTCGAGGGCGTTGTAGACGACCTTCGAGAACATCAGGGCGCACCAGATGAGCAGCATCATGGCGAGGGCGATCGGCTGCCAGGCGAGGTCGGGGCCATTCACGGCGACCAGGACCTCGCGGGCGAACTCGGCCGACTGCGACGCCCAGCCGGGCCAGAAGAAGCTGGCCAGCGTCGCCACCAGGAACACCCAGGGCCAGAATGACCAGCGATCGAGGCGGGCCATACCGGCGAAGATCGATTCCCCGGTGCAGATAGTCCAGCGCTCGATCTCGATGAGCACGCCGAACTGGGTCAGCACGCCGATCAGGAACAGCCACCAGATCGAGTAGCCGTTGGCCGCGACCAGGTTCGGCCACAACAGGAACTCGCCCGCGCCGATCCCCATGCCGAGGGCGATCACCGAGGGACCGATGACATGCCGCAGGCGGGGGACGCGCGGCACGGTATCGTGGATGAGGAGCGCCGGCCCGGATCCCGCCGCGGGAAACTTCGGATCGGGCGGCGCGGGCGCAAGCGTCCGATCATCGAGCGGCGAGTAGACGCCGTCCCGATAGAGCCTCCCCTCATCGTCGTCACATCGGATCTGATCCGGCGGCGCTGCCACGCTCGGGAGCCCCTCCTTCCCGATCGGTGTGCGGGCTATCGACCCCCGCTGCGGTTCTCCTCGATCTCCCGGGCGAGCGACAGAAAGACCTCGCTCAGGGTCGGGTGGTACCACGGCAACGACAGCATGTCGGCGGCCGTCCCCCGGTAGTTCATCAGGGCAGCCAGGGTGTGGATCAGATCGTCGGCCCGCGGGCCGAGGATCTGCGCGCCGAGGATCTCTCCGCGGTCGGCGTCGGCGACCAGCTTGCAGAGTCCATGCTGCACGTCCATGGTGATGGCGCGGCCGGTTTCGGGGAAGCGGATCTGCGCCGTGACGATCGCCCGGCCCTCCCTGCGGGCCTGCGGCTCGGTCAGGCCGAGCATCGCCAGCGGTGGATCGGTGAAGACGACCCGCATGGCGAGCCGCCGGTCGACCCGCTCGACAGGTTCACCCGCCGCCGCGTTCAGGCCGGCAACGTGCCCCTCCCGGGTGGCGACGTGCAGGATCATCTCCCTTCCGGTGGCGTCGCCGGCGACGTAGATGCGCCGGTTGCTGGTCCGCATGTCGTCGCCACACGTCACTCCGCCCTCCTTGAACTCGACGCCCGCCTCGGCGAGCCCCAGCCCGTCCGGCAACGCGCGGCGCCCCGTGGCGAGGAAGAGGGCATCGGCCGCCACCCGCCGTCCATTCTGCAGCTCGAACTTCACCACACCGCTCTGCCGCCGGATGGCGACCGGGCGATCGGGCTGGATCAGCTCGAAGTTCGGCTCGGCGTGCAGGATATTCTGCATTTCATCGGCGAGGACCGGGTCGAATTTGTCGTACACACGCCGCCGGCTGATCAGGGTGACGCGGGTCCCCATGCGGGCGAGGAACTGGCACAGCTCCAAGCCGACGGCGCCCGACCCCATCGCCAGGATCGAGGCGGGGCGTTCGGTCAGCCGCATGATGTCGTCGCTGGTAAGGTACGGGACATCATCGAGGCCCGGGATCGGGGGAACGGACGGCTCTGATCCGGTGGCGATCACCGCGCCCCGGGTGAACCGGTAGGTCTCGGCCCCCGCCTCGATCGTGTCGGGACCAGTGAAGCGGGCGCGGGCGTCGATGACATCGTAGCCGCCCGCTTCGATACCGGCGACCTTGGCCCGCTTGAAGCGCGCGACCTTGGCGTCCTTGTTCGCCATGACCGCGGCGAAGTCGACCTCGGCTCCGCCCATGCGCACGCCGCCGGTGGTCGAATGTCCCGCCTGATGGACGAGGTGGGCCGCGTGCAGCAGGGTCTTGGTCGGCATGCAGCCCCGCAGGATGCACAAGCCCCCCAGCTCGCCGTCGTTGAACATGGCGACCCGGGCGCCCGACCGGCAGGCCGCCTCGGCGGCGGCGCTACCCGCCGTGCCGCCGCCGAGGACGAGGACGTCGCAGATCTTCACCCCGATGCCTATCCCGGGATGTCGGTGGCGCCGCTGGCCAGGCGGCTGATGATCTCCTTGCTCTCGGGCATCGGTTTTCCGCCGATGACGAGGCAGGGGGCCCGGTCCACACCGGCGATCTTCACCAGATCGTCGCGCGCTCCGGAATCGTCCGAGACGTTGCGCAGGGTGACCCGGTCATCGAGATGGAGGTTCTGTCGCGCCAGCCTGACGGCGCGCGAAGCTCCGCATTTGTTCTTGACGAACAGGGTCGCACCCGACTCGATCCCCTGTGGCTGCGGGAAGGCTGCCAACCCGCCGCCATGCTCCCTGTCAATCGATTCGCACAGCGCCGCCAGCTCCTCGATGTTGCGCTGGCCGGAGGGCGTCACCGACGAGGCATGCCGCACGATGCCGGAGGCGTCGATGACGACGGTGGCCCGATCGGTGATCCCGCTATCGCCCAGATAGAGGCCGTACTCGGTCGCCATCTTCCCCTTCGGGTGGAAGTCGGCCAGCAGGGGGAACGAGATGCCCTCCATGCTCGCAGCCCAGTTGGCATGGCAGAAGGCGCTGTCGACGCTGACACCCAGGACCTGGGTGTGGGCCGACCGGAAGCGGGGCAGAAGCCGCTCCACGGCCGGAACCTCCTGGGTTCAGGTGGGGGTGAAATCGAGCGGGTAGAACAGCAGCATGACATTGCGCTTGCCGGCGAACTGCTCCAGGGTGATGGTGCGCCCCAGGTGATCCGGCAGGCTGAAGCCGGGTGCTTTCTTGCCAGTGGCGATCATCTGACTCATGGTTCTGCGCTCCTTGGTTTGAGGTCCACGGTTCGGAACCCCCCGAGGATACCCCAGATCGGCCCGGCTCACCCTCGTTCGGCGGTAGAATCAATGACAGGCAATGGAGACCCGATGAGATCGATTCCCGGCAGACCGGTTTGCGGCGTGCTGCTGGTGCTTCTCGGCATCATCGCGCTGGTCCCGGCCCTCTCACCGGCAACGGCGCAGGATGACGGCTGGCCCCAGTTCCGCGGGCCGCGGCGTGACGGCGTCTCCGTGGCAGGCGGGCTGCCGAACTCCTGGCCGGAGGGGGGGCCGCCGGTCTGCTGGCGTCAGCCGGTCGGCGAAGGGTTCTCCGAGATCACCGTTGCCGGCGGCCGGCTGTTCGTGCTGCTGGCGCAGGATGACGCGGAGTTCGCCGTCGCGCTCGACGACCCGACCGGCCGCGAGCTCTGGAGGACGAAGCTCGGCCCCCGCTTCATCAGCCACTTCGGTGATGGGCCGCGGGCCACTCCGGTGGTGCGCGACGGCGTTCTCTACGCCCTGACCGCAGGGGGCACGCTGCAAGCCCTGAAGGTGAAAGATGGCGCGCCGCTCTGGCGCGTCGATTTCGTCGCCGACTTCAGCAGCGAGGTCCCGGAGCACGGCTTCGCCGCCTCGCCGCTGGTGGTCGGCGACCTGTTGCTGGCGGAGGCGGGGGGAACCGGCGGCCGGGCGTTCGTGGCCCTCGACCGCAAGAGCGGCGCGGTCCGGTGGACGGCGGAGGACGGACGCGCCGGCTATGCCTCGGGGATTGAAGTGACGATCGACGGCGTGCAGCAGGCGGTTTTCGTCCGCACCATGGCGAATGAGATCATTTCGTTCCTGCCGACCGGCGAGGTGCACTGGCGCTACGCGTGGCCGGCGGGACCGATCGGCACCCCCCTGTTCGTGCCGCCCGACCGTATCTTCGTCTCCGCCTCGGAGGATCCGGGCGACCTGCGGCTGAATACACGCGTCATCGAGGAGACCGGCCACACCATGATGCGAAAGTTCTCCACCAGGGAGGTCAGCGGCACCCTCCTCCTCGAGATCAAGTCGGTTGATGGCAGAACCAACGCGCGCACGGTCTGGACTTCGCGGTTCATCAAGAACCACTTCAGCTCGTCCCTCCTGCTGGAGGACCACATCTACGGATTCGACCGCTCGACGCTGCAGTGCGTCTCGGCGGCGACCGGCGAGCTGCTCTGGTCGCAGCGCGGCTTCGGCCGCGGTTCGCTGATCGCCGCCGGCGGCATGCTTTACGTTCTCGGTGAGAGCGGCACCCTGGCGCTGGTCGAGGCGACCCCGGCCGGCTACCGGGAGAAGGGGCGCTTCCCGGCGCTCAGCGGCCGATCGTGGACGGCGCCGGCGCTGGCAGGCGGACGGCTCTACCTGCGCAACCTTAAGGAGATGGCGTGCATCGACCTGCCGTCCCCGTCAACCAGAGAGGCGCACCAGGAGTCACGGTGACCCCGTCAGGCCGTCCCGGTCGTCGGTTCAGTGCGCGACCGGCGCTCCCCTCCCGGGGGTCCAGGGAACTCCCGCCTCATCCAGCCTGTCCTTGAGCGCTTCGAACTCCTGCTCCATCAACTGGTCGAGCTCCCGGCGGACCGCGGCGAACTGCTTTTCGGCGATCTCGACATTGCGCCTCTGGGTCGCCGTCGGACCGTACGCCGACCAGCGGGCTCCGAAGGTGGAGAACCCGATCCGCGCTCCGACCGCCATCGGCCCCGGGTCGCCCATCTTCTCCCGCAGGTCGCCGGTCGCCAGACGATCCCGCAGCCGTTTCGCCCGCTGCCCGATCGCGTTGGCGTCGTCGTAAAGAGCGCTCTCGGCCGTCGAACGCATCAGCGTCTTCTTGATCGCCTCGATCGAATTCACCAGCTCGTCGATTGCCGCGACCGAGCCGGCGGCGGCCCGCTTCAGCTCGTCGACGCGGCGCGAGAACACAACCCGATCCCCCTGGCTCGACCCGGGCAGCGTCGGTGTGCGGATCGAGACCACCTCGAACGTCTGGCGCTGGCCGAGATCCTCCAGCGTGCCGTCGACGCGTCGTCCGAGGCTGACGCTGTAGGTGCCGGGCGTCGCCAGGACCCCGGCGGGAGGGATCCACGGGTCGGGATCCTCGACCGCCTTCCACGGAACGACGCTCGGGTAGCGCAGGTCCCAGGCGACCCGATGGAATCCTGCCTTGACCGGTCCCTCGATGTGACGGACCACGTTGCCGCCGGTATCGCGGACCGTCAGCACTATCGCCGGTTTGTCCTCCAGCGCTTCTTCGGCCACCGCCTCCCAGCCCGGGAACGGCGTGTCCTCGCCCGCCTTCTCGAGGGGCTTCTCCCGTTCACGGCGCTCGCCCTTCTTCGTGCGGATCTCTGCGGACAGATAGTAGGTGAACACCGCACCGAACGGCGGGTTCGGCGTCTGAAAGAATGCCGCCCCCTGCGCAGCCCGGCAGCCTTCCCCGCTGCAGCCGAGCGGGCGGCGCGGCACGTACCACGGCGTCGTTCGCACCGGGAACAGGACCGTATCGTTCTCCAGCATCTCCGTCGTCACCTGCCGGAGAGGCGTGTAGTCGTCGAGGACGTAGAACCCGCGCCCGAAGGTCGCGCCGACCAGATCGTTCTCCCGCTTCTGAATCACCAGATCGCGGAATGGAATGTTCGGCGCGCCGCCGGTGAGCTTCACCCAGCGGCTGCCCCCGTCGATGGTGAAGAACACGCCGAACTCCGTGCCGAGAAAGAGCAGATTGGGCTTGACGTGATCCTGCACCAGCCGCCAGACGAGGTGCCGGCCGGGGAGATCGCCGGTGATGCTCTTCCAGGAGCGGCCACGGTCGGTGCTCTTCAGGACGTACGGCTCGAAATCGCCCCCCTTGTGATTGTCGACCACCACGTAAACGGTGTCGGGGTCGAACAGGTCGGCCTTGATGTCGTTGACGAAGAAGAAGTCGGGAACCCCCGGCAGCGAGTCGATCCGCCGCCAGCTCTCCCCGCCATTCCCGCTCACCTGGATCACGCCGTCATCTGTGCCGGCGTAAAGCAGCCCGGCGACCACCGGAGACTCGGAGAGCGAAGTGATCGTGCCGTACCGCGACATGGCGTAGAGATCCCACGGCGAGTCCCAGCTCCACAACCGGCCCATCACCGGCAGATCGAGACGATCGAGGCCGCGCGACAGATCACCGCTGATCGCCATCCACGAATCGCCCCGGTCATCGCTCATCCAGACCCGCTGGCTGGCGAAGAAGAGCCGGGCGGGATTGTGGGGACTGATCAGGATCGGCGAGTCCCAGTTGTGCCGATCGAGCGGCGCGCCCTCTTCAGGCTGCGGCTGGATGTAAACTGATTCGCCGGTCCGCCGGTCGAAGCGGGTCAGGTTCCCCTCCTGCCACTCGGCGTAGATGATGTCCGGATTGGTCGGGTCGGCCGCCGGCTGGTGGCCGTCGCCCGCCAGGATGATGACCCAGTCGGAATTGCGGATGCCGCCGACGTTATCGGTGCGGGACGGGCCACCCTGCGTATTGTTGTCCTGCGTGCCGCCGTAGATGTTGTAAAACGGCTCATCGTAGTCGACGGTCACCTTGTAGAATTGCGTCACCGGGAGGTTGGCGGCGAAGCGCCAGCTCTTTCCCAGGTCAAAGCTCTCGTAGATGCCGCCGTCGTTGCCGACGATGAGGTAGTTCGGATCGTCCGGATCGAACGCCATGGCGTGATGGTCGACATGCTTGTCGAGACGCCTCGTCTTGACGAAGGTCTTGCCGCCGTCATCGGAGACGTGCAGGAAGACATCCATATGGTAGATGCGATCGAACCGGTGCGGGCTGGCGAAGATCTCCTGGTAGTAGTGCGGCCCGGTGCCGCTGGCAACGAATTTGCTGCGCTTCTCCCAGGTCTCTCCCCCGTCTTCCGAGCGGTAGAAGCCCCCGGTGCGACGCGCCAGCTCGATCGCCGCGTAGATCACATCCGGCTTCTGCGGCGAGATCGCCAGGCCGAGCTTCCCCATATCCTCTTCCGGCAGGCCTTTGGTCAGCTCGCGCCAGGTGGCGCCGCCATCGGTCGACTTGTGGATCCCGGTTTCCGGGCCGCCGTCCATCAGCGCCGCCACGTTGCGATAGTGCTGCCAGGTGACGGCGTAGAGAACATCGGGGTCGCGCGGGTCGAGGTGCACCTCGTTGACGCCGGTGTAATCGCCGCCGCCCAGGATCTTCTTCCAGGACTTGCCGCCGTCGGTCGTCTTGAACAGCCCCCGGTCGCCCCCCGCCGACCAGAGCGGCCCCTGGGCAGCGACGTAGAGAACGTTCGAATCGCGCGGATCGATGCGGATCATCCCGATGTGCTGGGAATCCTCCAGCCCCATCCGGGTCCACGAGCCGCCGCCGTCGAGGCTGCGGTAGACGCCGTCCCCATAGCCGACGTGGCGGCCGCTGACGTTCTCCCCCGTGCCGACCCAGACGGTCTCCGGCCGGTTCGGATCGAGGGTGATGCAGCCGATCGAATAAGAGGCCTCGTTCTCGAAAATGGGCTCCCACGTGGTGCCGGCGTTCACGGTCTTCCACACCCCGCCGCTGCCGACCCCGACGTACCAGATGCTTCTGTTGGCGGGGTGAAAGACGATATCGGCGATGCGCCCCGACATCAGGGCGGGCCCCACGCCGCGGAACTCCAGGCCCTCGAAGGTCTTCTCATTCAATCCGGGCGGGACGTCCCGGCCATCGTCGGCCGCCGGCAGAAAAGAGACGACGCACAGGCAGAGCAGTGGCACCCACAGTTTCGCCATGGATCTCATTGGTCCTCCTTATGACCGCATGCTGTCTTGAGCGAGGGGAATTCTATCACCGACGCCGGCGGTGTTGCGTCCGTCCGGAAGGCGCCTGATACTGGTACACTCCTCGCGGAGGGACCGGCATGAGGGGCACTCTTCCTGATCTCACCGATTATCCCCATCTCGCGCCACTCTGCGAGAAGCTGTTGAGCCTCTGGCCCCAGCACTCGAGCTATGTGATCAGGAGTCTCAATCAGCGCACTGAGAGCGCGCTGCGCTGCTCCGACCGCGCCTCGGATCTGATCCTCAGGCTGGCGAAGGGACATTCCGGCGGTCTCGACCATTTCTGCCTGGACTATCGGTACCTGTGCGAAACGCTGATACTCCAGGAGGAGCTTCATTTCCGCAGAACCGGACGATACCGCCTTTCCACCCTCGAGGATGCCCGCCGCGAGGTCTACGATAATGGCCCGCTCATGGCCCGATATATGGACGGACTCCTTCTATCAATCGTGCTCTGGGCGAATCATGCCAATGCCCTCGAACATTACATCACCCGGTTCCTCGCGGGTAATACAATGCAGTTCACCCATCTCGAGGTCGGTCCGGGTCACGGCCTCATGATCTACTTCGCCGCCAAAGACCCCCGGTGCGTTCGATTGACCGGCTGGGATATCAGTTCCACGAGCATCAACTCCACCCGGAGATGCCTCGACCGCCTCGGCGTCGCCGGCGGAGTCTCCCTGATCAAGCGGGGTCTCCCCGCGGCCGACATCGGCAATGACACGTTCGACAGCATCGTCATCAGCGAGGTCCTCGAGCACCTGGAGCGACCGCAGGAGGTGGTCGACCAGCTTTACGATTACCTCAATCCCGGGGGCCGGATTTGGTTCAACATCCCGGTGAACAGTCCTGCACCGGATCACATTTATCTGTTTCGTGAGCCGGAAGAGATCGTGGCGCTGGTCAGGCGTGGCGGGTTCGAAATCGAGGATTACGCGTTCTTCCCCATGACCGGCGCCACCGAGGAGCGGGCGCGCAGAGAAAAGCTGACCATCTCCGTGGCCGTCATTGGTCGTCGTCCTCGATAAGACTCACCTGCTGCCCGGAATCACCTGCGGTAATCGAGTGGCGGGTCGCGGTCGCCGAGCAGCGGGCGGTATTCGAACCCCGCGCCGCGTCGCTCTTCCAGTTCGTCCCCGGCCTGCCGCAGCCGTTCCGGATCGCGATAGAGATCGATCGCCGTCAGCGCCAGGGTCTTGGCCGCCACCTGCATCCCCTTGAGGCCGATGGTCGTGCCGCCGGCGGCGATCGCCTGCCAGGAATGCGCCGGGGTGCCGGGAACCCAGGTGGCGGTCTCCAGCTCGGTGGTCGGCACGATCCAGCTGATATCGCCGACGTCGGTCGAGCCCATGCCGATTTCCCGATCGATCGGCTGCACCGCCTTCTCGGAGCCGAGCGCGAACTCGGGGCGGTCGAGGGTGGCGAAGATCTTCTCGGCGAACGCCTGCTCGGTCGCGTCGTATTCGATCCCTCCGACATGCTCCAGGTTGCGCTGCATCAGCCCGGCCAGAACCTCGTTCGGCACCACGTTCATGTTGCCGTGGATGATCTCGAGGTCGACCTGCGTCCCGGTCCCCCCCGCCGCGCCGCGCGCCGCCTTCTCGAGGCGCTCCCAGATCGATCGCACCACGTCGGCTTCGGGATGACGCACGTAGTAGTAGACCTCGGCGAAGTCGGGCACCACATTCGGCGCCTTGCCGCCGGAGGTGATGACATAATGAATGCGGGTCTCCTGCGGCACATGCTCGCGCAACATGTTGACCATGTAGTTGAACGCCTCCACCCCGTCGAGCGCCGAGCGGGCCTTATCAGGGGCGGCCGCCGCGTGGGCCGACACGCCGTGGAAGCGGAACTTCGCCGAGCGATTGGCAAGGCTCCCCTTCGCCCCGGCCCGGTTGACGTCCGACGGATGCCAGGTGAGGACCGCATCA
>CBDUYA010000098.1:0-9776 GCA_965371335.1 uncultured bacterium
CGATCTTCTCCGGCCTGGCGATGGTCCTGACGCTGATGCTGGTCGCCCGCAAGGTCATGCGGCTGGAGAACTACATCACGAAAATCCACGTCGGCGCGATGTGCAAGCTGATCATCGGCATGGGTGGCATCGTGGCGACCGCCTACGCCACCGAATTCTTCATCGCCTGGTATTCGGGGAATGAGTACGAGCGATTTGCCTTCATGAACCGCGCCCTCGGCCCGTTCGCCTGGGCCTACTGGACGATGGTGACCTGCAACGTTGTCACGCCGCAGCTCCTCTGGTTCAAGCGCATCCGCTCGAACTTCGTCATCGTGTTCGTCCTCTCCCTGTTCATCAACGTCGGCATGTGGTTCGAGCGCTTTGTCATCATCGTGACCTCGCTGCACCGCGACTTCCTGCCCTCGAGCTGGATGGGGTACGTTCCGACCAGGATCGAGATCGCAACGCTGCTCGGCAGCTTCGGGCTGTTCTTCACCTGCTTCCTGCTGTTCTGCCGGTTCCTGCCGGTGATCGCCATGGGCGAGATCAAATCGGTCCTGAGCTACGGCCGTCCGGCCCCGGGAGATTCATCATGAACCGCAACCTGATGGGGGTGTTCACCGGCGAGCATGAAGTCCTCAGCGCGACGAAGGCGTGTCGCGCGCGGGGCTACGAGATCGTCGACGTCTACGCGCCGTACCCCGTGCACGGCCTCGATCGCGCCATGGGCCTGCGGCCGTCGCGCATCACCTGGGTCTGCTTTCTGCTCGGCATCGTGGGCGCCGCGGCCATGCTCTGGTTCCAGATCTGGGCCTCGGCGGTCGACTGGCCGGCCAACGTCGGCGGCAAACCGCTCAACTCCCTGCCGGCTTTCGTCCCGGTGGCGTTCGAGTCAGCCGTCCTGATGGCAGGCCTCGGGACGATCGGCGTCCTGCTGCTGCGCTCCAGGCTCTTCCCGTGGAGCAAGCCGGTGCTGGCCCACCCGGCCGTAACCGACGATCACTTCGTCCTGGCGATCCGCCAGACCGACGCCGATCTCGACCCCGGCATGGCCGCGGCATTGATGCGGCAGCACGGCGCCATCGAGGTGCGCGAAGACACCGGCGGAGGAATGCAATGAGGGGGAGCGTGGTGCTCAACCTTCTCCTCGTTGTTCTCCTCGCGGCCCTGATCGGGGTGCACTGGCTGATTCTGCCCGACCCGTCGCAGCGGAACTACGAGTTTCTGCCCAACATGGTCGTCTCGGTCGCCCGCGATGCCCAGACTCCCTGGCCGGCGCTCGCCGACGGCACCGTCGTCGACTTTCGCCCGCCGGCCGGAAGCGTCGTGCGCGGTCTGCCCCCCTTCGGCTACGCCGCCACACCGGAGGGGGCGCGCCTGGCGGGCGAAGAATTGCCCGGCCCGCCGTGGCGCGAGGACGAGGAGGCCGCCGTCGCCGCCCGCGGCGCCTTCATCTTCGGCACCTTCTGCGCCGTCTGCCACGGCGCCGCCGGGCATGGTGACGGACGGGCGACGAAGAGAGGTGTTCCGCCTCCCCCGTCGCTGCTCGCCGACCACGCCCTGCGGATGCCCGACGGCCAGATGTACCACCTGATCACCCTCGGCCAGGGGAACATGGCGTCGTACGCGACCCAGGTGCAGCGGGACGATCGCTGGAAGGTGATCCGCTACATCCGCACGCTCCAGGAACCGCCGGAAGCCGCCACGACAGAGACGCCGGTCACGGAGGAACAGGAGCCATGACGACCCGGACGATGCGGGAGACCGTCCCCCTCGCGCGACACTTCGTGACCGAGGGGACATGGTCCCCTGTTCTGCTGTGGGCCATGGCGGCCTTCGGGGCGATCACCCTGCTCGGCATCTTCGTCGCGCCGCAACGGATCTGGCCGAACGTCCTGATCGCGGCGATGTACTTCATCGGCCTGGGCCTCGCGGGGATGCTCTTTCTCGCCTTTCACTACATCACCACCGCAGGGTGGAGCGTCTGCCTCAAGCGTATCGCCGAGGCGATGGCGTCGACCCTGCCGGCGGGGGCCGCTCTCATCGGCTTCATGCTGTTCGGCATCGGCACTCTGTACGAATGGAGTCACGCCGACGTGGTCGCCTCCCATCCAATCCTGCAGGGCAAGTCGGGATGGCTGAGCCCTCCCTTCTTCATCGGACGCGCGGCCGTCATTCTTATTGTGTGGCTGCTGTTCTACCGGGCGCTGGTCGGGACCTCGCGGCGCCAGGACGCAACCGGAGGCCTCGCGCCGAACCGCAGATGCACCGTCCTGAGCGCCTCCTTCCTGGCGGTCTTCACCATCACCTTCTCGGTGGCAAGCTTCGACTGGTTGATGTCGCTGCAGGCGGAGTGGTTCAGCACCATCTTCGCCGTTTACAACTTCTCCGGCGCCTTCGTCAGCGGCCTGGCGGCGATCACCATCATCGCCATCATGCTGCGGCGGCAGGGCGCCCTCGAGGGGATCGTGACCGGCCATCATCTGCACGACCTCGGCAAGATGATGATCGGTTTCTCCACCTTCTGGATCTACATCTGGTTCTGCCAGTACATGCTGATCTGGTACGGGAACCTGCCGGAGGAAGTGACCTATTACGTTCACCGCCACGCGGGCGCATGGGCGGTGCTGTCGACCGCGAATCTCCTGGCCAACTGGGCGATTCCGTTCCTGCTGCTGCTGCCGCGGCCGGCCAAGCACGACGAGAGCCGCCTGCTGCGCATCTGCACCCTGCTGTTGGTCGGCCGCTGGCTCGATCTCTACCTGATGGTGCAGCCGGTGTTCGAACCGGGCGCCCCGGTGCTCGGCATCTGGGAGATTGCCCCGGTGGCCGGCGCGACGGCGCTGTTCGTGCTGTTTCTGCGCAGGGGACTCGCCGCGGCCAGCCTGGTGCCGCACGGCGATCCCTACCTCGAGGAGAGCCTGCACCACCACCAGTAGGACGGCGCCGCGCCGCGCGCGTTGTCTCCCCCCCCGAGACATGCTCGCGGCGCGCGCCGGCTCCACGCGCCGAATCTGCGGGCCGACACTATGCGCCGAAGCCGCGCGCCGCGGCGCCCGTGACGCGCCAGGAGCGCAGAGCGTTCCGGATCAGGCGACCGGCGCCACCCCGCAGCGCTCGGCGAGCGACGCCGCAATCTGCATCAGCCGCTGCCGCTCCGCCTCGCCGATCTCTTCAGTATTGACCCGGGCGAACGCCTCCTGCAGTCTCCCCTTGTCCGCCTCGGTGAGCGCCTGCTCGGCCATCGGGAAGAGGTGGTTCTCCTCCTTGCCGTGATGAGCGCGATCGGCGAAGCCGCGAAAGAACTCGATCGCATCCCGGGCCGGCCCTGCATCGAGCCGTCCCTCGGCCCGGCAGCGCTCGGCCAGCCTTTCCAGACAATCGAGCACCCGCTCGATGATGCGATGCTCGTCCTGCAGTACCTGCGTCGTCGACATGGCATTCTCCTCGCTTGCAGCCTGCATATGAATTAAGGATACATCGTCAACCCTCATCGGCGACCGCGAATGCGCCCCCGGAAACGGAACTTCTTCGGCCGTTTCACCCTCCTCATCCCTATCTGCTACGCTATGGGTCCCATGAACGTAGCGCCGGGAAGCAGGCTGGGTCCGTACGAGATCGTCGCCCCGATCGGGGCAGGCGCCATGGGGGAGGTGTACCGCGCCCGCGACACGCGGCTCGGCCGCGACGTGGCGATCAAGGTCCTGCCGGAGACGCTCGACACCGGCCCCGAGGCACGCGCCCGCTTCGAGCGCGAAGCGCGGGCGGTCGCCGCGCTCTCCCACCCGAACATTCTGGCGCTGCACGATTTCGGCGTGGAGGAGGGGACCGCCTATTCGGTCACCGAACTGCTCGAAGGGCAGACGCTGCGCGAGCGGATGGCCGGGTCGCCGTTGCCGCTGCGCAAGGCGCTCGACTACGCCGTGCAGGTCGCCCGCGGCCTCGCCGCCGCCCACGACCGCGGCATCGTCCACCGCGATCTCAAACCGGAGAACCTGTTCGTCACCGACGACGGCCAGGTCAAGATCCTCGACTTCGGCCTGGCGAAGGTCGCGGCGCCCGAGCCGGGCAGCCTGACCGCCTCCCCCACGCTCGATGCCGGCACGCAGCCGGGGGCCGTTCTCGGCACGCTCGGCTACATGTCTCCGGAGCAGGTGCGGGGGCAGCCGGCCGACCACCGCGCCGACATCTTCGCCTTCGGCTCGATCGTTCACGAGATGCTCACCGGCCGCCCCGCCTTCGTGCGCGACACCGCCGCCGACACGATGAGCGCCATCCTCAAAGAGGATCCGCCCCCTCTCGCCGAGGCGATCCCCGCCATGCCGCCGGCGCTGCAGCAGATCATCCACCACTGCCTGGAGAAGAGCCCGGCCGAGCGCTTCCAGTCGGCACGCGATCTGGCGTTCAACCTCGAGGCGGTGTCGTCCACTTCCGGCGTCGGGATCGGACAGACGACGTCGGGCGCCGGCATGTTCGACGCCGCCACGGCCGATGCGACGGCCACCGCACCGGGCCGACGCACGTGGGCGATGATCGCCGCCGCGCTTGCCGTGGGGATCGCTATCGGCGCGGGCGTCGCCATAATGATGCTGCGGCGCCCCGCCGCCGAGCCGCCGACTCTGCGCTATCTCACCTATTCAGGGCACGATAGCGGGCCGTCCGTATCACGCGATGGCCGCCTGATCGCCTACTCATCTGTCCGCGACGGCAGCTCGCAGATCTGGATCAAGCAGTACCCGGGCGGCGACGAAGCGGCGCTGACCGACGGACCCGGCGACAACAGCCCGCGGCTTTCACCCGACGGATCCTACGTGTTGTTCGTGCGCAACCTCGACGACCGCCCCTCCCTGATGAAGGTCCCGGTGGTCGGCGGCGAGCCGCGCAAGATCCTCGACGATGCGTTCGACGGCGACTGGTCCCCCGACGGAAAGGAGATTGTTTTCCTGCGGCGCAGCCGGCGAAACGAGCTCTCCGCGATCACAATCGGCATCGTCGATGCGGCCGGCCGCGGGAACCGGATCATCGGCACGCTGGACAATGTCCGGCTCGGCTTCCCGCGCTGGTCACCGGACGGATCCACGATCGCGATCATCAATCTGGGAACGGAGAACTCCCCGAACAGCATCCTCCTGATCGACGCCGACGGCGGCACCCGGCGCACCCTCACCCCGCCGCCACCGGCAGGCCGCCTCTCCGCGGCGGCCTGGTCGGGGAGCGGCGACTCGCTGGTCTACCTCCAGGCAGAGAGCTTCGTCGCGGGACTCTCCGGCGGAAACTCCGGTCGCATCGTGCGGCAGGAGATCGCGTCAGGCCAGGCAACGACGCTGATGTGGCTTCCCACCCTGGGTGACGTCATCGACATCTTCGGATCCGGAATCCTGCTGCTCGGGGCCCGGTCGATGCGTCAGAATCTCCTGGAGATCTCTCTGGACGGCCGCTCCGTCGCCGGCGGCGAACGCTGGCTGACCCACGGCAACAGCATTGACCGGCAGCCGGCCTTCTCCCCCGACGGGGAGTGGGTGATCTTCTCCTCCAACCGCAGCGGCAACCTCGACCTCTACAAGCTCTCCACAACCAGCGGCGCCATCCGCCGCATCACCGAGGACGCGGCGGACGACTGGGACCCGGCGTTCACCCCGGACGGCCGGCAGATCATCTGGAGCTCGTCCCGCGGCGGCCACTTCGAGATCTGGATCTGCGACGCCGACGGCACCGGCGCCCGGCAGTTGACCGACGACGGCATCGATGCCGAGAACCCCACCGCCACGATGGACGGCGAGTGGATCGTTTACAACTCCACTAATTCGAAGTCGCCCGGCATCTGGAAGATCCGCCTCGACGGCACCGACACAACGCTCCTCGTGCCGGGGACCTGGAGCACGCCCGAGGTCTCGCCGAACGGCCGGTACGTCGCGTTCCGCACGGGCGCGTCGTCACGTATCGTCAGAGTGGCCCGCGTCGCCGACGGCACGCTCGTCGGCATTCCCATCAACCTTCCGGGACACGATCGCAACGGCCGCCCGCGCTGGATGCCGGACGGAACGAGCCTCGCCTTCACCGGGACCGACAAGTCGGGCGCAAGGGGAATTTTCGTGCAGGCCTTCTCCGAAGAGCGCGACACAAGTGCTACGCGCCGCCCCCTCGCAGGCTTCGAGGCCAACCGGGACATGGAGACATTCGGCATCTCGCCCGACGGCGCCCGGCTGATCTACTCCACCCTCGAAGAGATCAACAGCCTGATGCTCGCTGAAGGCCTGCCCGGAGTCGAGCCACCGCGGCGGGGCGAGTAACGCCGACGCGCCTTTGGAGGAACAATCATGCCCGCGACGAAGACGACGCACATCATTCACTGGGACGACGTCGAGAAGAAGTCACGGGCCGCCGGCGACATCGCCTCCACCTGGACCTTGCTCGGCGAGGCGGCCGGGACGGTGCAGGTCGGCCTGCGCCGCATCGAGGTGACCGAAGGCAACCGCACCACGGCGCTGCACGTGCACGGCGCCGAGGAGGAGATCTTCTACGTCCTCGGTAGTTCGGGACTTCTCTACCAGGGACGGACGACCTGCAAGGTCGGCGTCGGCGACTGCATTGTCCACCGCCCCGAGACCGATGCCCACACCCTGCGGGGCGGCCCCGACGGCCTCGATGTTCTCGTCTTCGGCACCCGCGTGCCGGTGGAAATCTGCCACCTGCCACGCGCCGGCATGGCGTGGGCCGGCGCCACCGTCGTCGCCTCGCCCGGGCTGCAGAATCTGTGGGAGAAGGACGCCGCGCGCGGGCCCCTCGACTTCCCGCCGCCCGGCCCGCGCCCGGAGAATGTCGTTAATAAGGATAGCGTGCCGGCCCGCACCAAACAGCGCGGTGCGCGCCGCATCAACGTCACCCCGCTCGGCCGCGCCGGCGGGGCGCTTGCGACCGGCCTTAACCTGGTCACCCTCGCCGCTAACAGCCCCGGGATCCCGCAGCACTGCCACTCGGCCGAAGAAGAGGTCTTCGTGGTCCTCGATGGCGACGGTCTCTGCGCCCTCGGCGACGACGAGGTCCCGGTGCGCCGCGGCCACATCATCGCCCGGCCCGCCGGCACCGGCATCGCCCACACCTTCCGCGCCGGTGACCACGGCCTCACCTACCTCGCCTACGGCACCCGCGACACCAACGACATCACCTGGTACCCGAACTCCAACAAGGTCTACCTGCGCGGTGTCGGGGTCATCGCCCGGATCGAAAAGCTCGACTACTGGGACGGAGAGGAGTAGGGCAGGCGCCGGATGGCTGGGGCGGGGAGGCGCAGAGCCGGGGAGCGCAGGTTGCTTGCTCTAACTCCCGCGTTCCCCGGCTCTTCTTAATGTCCGACGATTCTTGTTTGAGGCTCGTTCCCGGGCGCACTCTCGTCCGCCAGCAGCACCTGGCCGTGCAGTCCTCTCTCTTCGTAGGTCAGAACGGCGGCCGACCATTCATCCGACTGGGCGCGCAGATCCTCGCCCATGCCGATGCCGGGGGCGGAGGTCACCTTCGAGCCGGCGACATTGCGCAGGAATGACTCGACCACCGCGGACGCCACAGACTTCCTCTCCTCGGCCTCCGTCCCCTCTGCGTCAGAATCTGCGGCGGCCTTCCCCTTCCCGGAGATCACCTTGCGCAGCATCGCTTCAGTGATGTAGCTCTGAATGAGCCGCGGGAAGACCTTCTCCATCGTGTCGGGGCGGTCGAAGCATTCGATGCCGGCGATGCGACCATCGATCGCCACGGCGATGCCGGAGCAATCGCGCGGGCAGGTGAACTCGATCGGATCGCTCAACCGCTCCTTGAAGGTCCGGTACACTTCATCGGCGCTGCTGGTCGCGCTGTGTGCATCGCTGCGCATCTCGAAAGACTGAACGTTGTTCCAGACGCCGCCCTGATCGACCGGGTAGGCCATCTCCCTGGCGAGAGGCTCACCGTCCGGCACGGCGGCACGTACCTTGCCGAGATACGCCAGCTTCGCGTAGCGCAGGCTCGA
Organism: uncultured bacterium; assembly: GCA_965371335.1. Lineage (GTDB taxonomy): Bacteria > Acidobacteriota > Polarisedimenticolia > Gp22-AA2 > Gp22-AA2 > CBDUYA01. Next base: position 7,982 of record CBDUYA010000098.1, read on the forward strand.
ATGCGCATACTTGCCCGACAGTCCGAACCTGGCGCCCGGCCTGTGGCTCCAGCGCCCCTGCTCGACCTTGAACTCCTTCCCCTTCCCGGCCTGCATCGCCTGCTCCAGAGTCAGGTAGTCGATCGCCGGCCGCAGCGTGTGATGAAGCCCGAACAGCTGCATATTGCCCCGTTCGACGCACTCTCCAACCTTCAACTCGCTCCAGTAATTGTTCCATGTCGTGCTTGTCATGACTCTTCACCTCCCGGAACGGATCATTGGCCCGCTCCAATTCGACGTTGTCGTCGTTCATCGTTGTTTCTTCCCGGCCCTCCTCGAGATAATCGCCCGCAAGCGTGACGCGAGCGCCGATAGAAAGGACGGACTCGCGGGAAGCGTCGCTCCCTCGCGAACGTGCAGCTCGACACCGGGATGCAGCTCGTACCGTTGCCAGCCCTGCGGCCTGCCGGAGGACTGCTCCGGCTCCGGGGGAGCGTCGCCGTCCGCCTCGCCGTTCAGCATGCTCTGTTCGAACACCACGCTTCCGATCGTCTGGGTCGTCATCTCCTCCGGGCTGTCGGATTCTCTCAACCGGGTCAACGCCGTCGGCTCGGAAGCCGAACGCTCCGCTTTCAATTCGTCGGCGGTGGTCATCCGCTCGCCCAGCACCCCGCGCCTCGTCATCTTTGCGAATCCTTTGGCCCAGCTTCTCAGGCGCTTCGCCTGCCAGTCACCCGGGCTCGTCACCCACATCTCCCGCGGCGTCGCCGCCCAGTTCGCCACTTGCTCCTCCAGCTCCCGATTTTCCAGTCCGCCGATCGCCTCGTGGATCCTGTCCATCGGCATGTACTGCCCCTGCAGCACCTTGACCGCCGCCAACTGCAGCAGGTGCCGATACCCGTACAGCGCCGCCGTCCCCGCGCTGCCATGAGGCCGGTCGACCAGCCCTCGCTGGATGTAGTAGCGGACCGTCCTGGCGTCCGGGATAGCGGTCGCCCGTCCGTAATCGGGCCGGTTCGCCAGCCGGGGAATCACCTCGGCCGCGGCGTGGACCAGCTCATCGATCTTCAGGTCCTCCCGGTCACGCCACGGGGCGAGGGGGGGGGTCTCAATCATTCCGCAATTATACTGTTGACAGTTATTATGTCAAGTATCAACCAGATCACGGCGGCGCACAGCCTGGTGCGCCCAGAAACCTATTCCCTGCTATTTCAATAACTTAGATTGTGGGTGTCCGTGCTGGGCGCAGGTATCCTGACGCTTCGGGCTTTCCTGGGAGATCGCACTGACCGAGCAACAACCTCCGCACTGCCATGGATGGGGCCGCCAGCTATGAGACGACCGCGGGCTGCTGATCGGCGTATCCCTTCATCGGACATCTCATCTCAGGCTCGTTCTTTGCCAACACGCCCCGCATCCACATTCTCATCTTGGTGTTTTCCAGGCCGAGGCCTCCGTCTTCGCGAATCCGGCCGACGAGGTTGTTCGGGTGGTCCAGCGCCACGGTGCACTTGTTAATTCGCCCATCGGCGCGGACAAGGAATGAATTGCCGCGCGCGGCGTAGCATGCCGGTACCAGATCACCGGCCGTGAGCTGACGAACTCCGCGCTCTGACGTTTGGCGGTTCAACTCCGCGACCACTTGCTGCCCTCGACTGGGATTGAACACCGGCAGGAACTGGTCGTTCGGCCCACCGAGTGTGGTCAGCATGCGGAAGAAGATCTGGAAGCGTGGATCATCGCCGAACTGCCTTTTGAATTCCTCGATGAAGCCGGGTAGCGATTCATGGTTTTCTCGGTCGACGTGCAAGCGCAC
>CBDUYA010000099.1:0-9723 GCA_965371335.1 uncultured bacterium
AGAAGAATGGCGGTGCCGACCTGAATGCCGCCAAACTGTCCGGTCTTGAAGGCGACACCATCGATGGATCCCTCGATTCGCAGCGGCCCCTGAAGGACGTAGTGCTGCGGCACCCCCCCGGCAAGAAGACTTATGACGCGCGCCTCCGCCGTGTAAACGGGATCGCCGTCCCGCACGGTCGGCTCATCGAACTCGATCTCGAGATCGAGCTCGATCCCCTTGTACGACATGCCGTTGATGATCAGGGTTGTGTCGGGGTAGATCACGAAGGCGTCATAGATCGGATTGATTTGATCGGCCGGCCCGGGAAGAAACCGCGGCCCGGAGAGCCCGCCGGCGCCGCCGCACGCCGTCGCGCCCAAGCAGGCCGCAATCGCCAGAGCGAAGACCATCCGGTACGAGAATCCGCCTGGCGGACGACTCCGGATCAGAATGTCCATATCAGCCTCCCGACGACGCTCCGGCCCGGCAGGGGAAAGCGCGCCACGTCGAACGTCTCCCTGTCGCCGACGTTCTTGATCTCGAGGCCGGCGCTGAGGGCGCGGCCCAGGTCGAGATGAAAGCCGACATCGTGCAGGTAACGGGCGGGCATCGCCTTGCTCGCCGTGTTCTGCCGGTCGACGAAGTTGGGGCCAACGTAGGTGAACGCGTGGTAAAGATTCCAGCGGCCGAGCGAAAGGTCCATCCGGGTGCTGACCTCGTCGCGCGGCCGGCCGGACAGCAGCTTGCCGTCGGCGAAATCTCCGCTGGTGTTGACGGCGCGCTGCCGGGTGGCATTGAGCGTTCCGGAGAAGCGTGGCCCGATCGCCAGGGAGAGCCCCAATTCGCCACCCCGGATGCGGGCCTGACCGGTGTTGCGGGCAACCACCCGGACCTGGCCTGTCGGCACGAACTGGATCAGGTTGTCGGCCCGCGTTTCGAAGTAGGTCAGCTCGAGCCGGACTTGACGCAACATCCCGTCCGAACCGACTCTGGTGGCGATGAAGCCGGCATCGAAGCTGCGGCCCCGCTCCGGCTCGAGGAGCGGATTGCCGAGCACCGCACCGCGGTTGCCGAACAGTTCCAGGAAGTTCGGTAGACGGACGAAACTGCCGAAGTTCCCCTTGAGTGTGAAAGCGTCGTTCACCTCATAGCGCACGCCGATCTTGCCGGTGGTGTTGGCATCGGAACCGGGCGATTGGTCAGCAATCGCGCCGGTCGCCGAGCCCGGCCGAAAGGTACCATCGTAGCGTTCGTGCCGGACCGAAGGATTGAACAGCAGCCGGCCCCCCGCCATGGCGATCTGGTCCTCCAGGACGAACGTCATCGTGTCGCGCGAGGCGCGGCCGACGTCGGACGGGTCGGAGAGGCGATCCTCGAGGTCGGCGGTCTCCTCCCGGTGCGCCGCCAGCAGAGAGATCGCCTGGTGCGCCGAGGCGACGATGGTGGCGCCGATCTCCTGTCCGAAGGAGGTGATCAGGTTATCGGTTGACTGCGCCAGGCCGAGCTCGGCGCCGCGATCGTCGAACTCTTCCCGCACGCGGGTGTAGTCGAGAGCACCCCGGATCAACAGCAGGCCTCCGAGAAGCCCCGCGGTCTCGAACTCGGGCCGGAGCAGCAGGCGCGAGGTCTCGAACCGCGCGTTCTCAGCCCGATGATTGTCCAGGCCGGCGACGCCCTGGCGCCGCGACAGCAGATCGGCCGACAGGCGCAGCCAGGTCTTCTCGCCGACGGCGGCACCGTAGCGGCCGGAGAGGTGCACCCGGTCGAAGTTGTTGTTGGTGCGGTGGGCCTGCACGTCATCGCCGGTCAGGCTCTGCGTGCCGTTCCCGTTGGTGGCGGTGAAATCGCCGTCGCTGGTGGAGGCGTCGACGCCGACGCTGAAGTCGCTGCGATCCTTCTCGGTCGCGTAGGAGAAAGTCGCTTCGGCGCTGCCGAACGAGCCGACCGTCGCCGAGGCGGTGCCGCCGGCGATCCCGGAGCCGCCGCGCGTATTGATGACGATGGCGCCGCCGATCGAGGCGGACGGCAGGCTCGCCGGCGTGAAGCTGCGATAGACCTCGATCGACTCGATCTGCGCCAGCGGCAGATCGGCCAGATTGACCCCTCCCCCCAGGGCCCGGTTGAGGGGGACACCATCGAGGTAGACCACGACCTGCTCCGCGGTCGAGCCCCGGATCGAGACGGTCGCGAAGGCCCCTCCGAGGCTGCTGACCTGCACGCCCACCGACTCCCGCAGCAGCTCCTCCACCGTGGTGACGCGATCGGCGAAGTCCTCCGCGCGGATGACGGTGGCGAAGGCGGTCGGATCGAGCGCCGGGCGGCGCGGTTCGGCGTTCTCTCTCACCTCGACCCGCTCGATCGGACCCTGCGGCAAGGGCTCTTCCGCCGCGGCCTCAGCCGGACCGCCGGCAGCCCACGAACAGAGGGCCGTGGCGAAGGCGGCGCGGGCCACCCGGCCGGCCCACAATGGTGGCTGGAGGCGTGGGATTGCCCGCGATGAGGGGAGGCATCCGATCAAGGGCAGTCCCCGGACGCCGGCACCCGGGCAAGGTGCGATGAAGAGGAGCCGTAACCGATGCCGCCGCCCGCCGGATCCTGCCGCGCCAGATAGATGAACGCCTCCCTCAAATCGGGACTGTTCGCATCGCCCAGTCCGCGCGTGGTGAGGTCGGTGGAGTCGTTCTCCACACACAGGACGACACCAAGGTCGATGATGCCGCCGAGCGGCTGCAGTGCGGCGATCCCGGAACGCACCACGTCGTAGGTGACGCCGGGACCGAGGGTCTGCCAGCGAAAGACGGTCGGTGCAAGCTCCGCCACTTCGATGGCAAGCACGGGAACGAACCAGGGAGCGCCGCCGGTCGATCCCGGATCGCGGCAGGCCGCCACCTCCTCACCATCCTTCATAAGATCGCCGTCGCTGTCGTCGTCGCCGGGATTGGTACCGTAGAGAAAGATCTCATCATCGTCCGGCAGGCCGTCGCCGTCGGTGTCGAGGGCACCCGGCGCGGGAAGGGGACGGGCATGGAGGGCGACCACTGCATCGAGATCGAGCCCCTCCGACGATCCCGGCAGCCCGAGCACGATATCGGGGTCGGTGATGCGGATGAAGCGGGCCCGCTGCAGGCCGAGATCGGCGAGATCGAATGCGTTCCCGCCGTGCCCCGAGACGCCGCCGGGAGCGCCAGGATCGAACATCAGCGGATCGTCCGGGAGCCGGTAATCACCGGTGAAGCTCGGGGTGACACCGATCAGGCCGTCGAGTGATTCGATCAGGGGACGTTCGCTGCACAGGGAGCTGACCTGCGCCAGCGCGTCGGCGTCGAACGGGAAGGGGAAGAATTCGATGCCGTCTTCGCTCACCGCCACGAGGCCCGGCTCGGCGAAGACGCCGTAATCTTCGGAGGCCGACAGGGGCGCCGCGCCGCAGAAGAACGCGTTCTCGAACACGATGAAGTCGGGGCCGGGGCCGTCGACGATTTCGGTGTGACGGAACTCGAGCACGATGCCGCCGCCATGCCCCAGCGAGATGACCGACAGGGAGCCCGAGGTCGGCGTGCTGTCCCCCGGGGGACCGAGAACCATTCCCGGCTGCCAGCTATTAAATGCGGGGGGTGAGCTGACCGTGCCGATCGTCAGTGAAGCGACGCGGTCGGGGAAGCAATCGACCGCGGCGGTGCTGTCACCGGTCGATGAGACGGCGGCGGTCAGCACCACGAGCAGGCCGGGGACGGTTTTCGGCCAGCCGGCGAAACGGCGCGGGTGAAGACGGGCAGGAGCCATGGCGACCTCCCTCGAGGCAATGGACCCCGTGAGAAGCCGCCGCGGAAACAATAACGCCCCGATCCGGCTCGGAGGCGAGCATCGTCGGGGCTTGCTCGACGCTCCTCTCCCGCGGAGGGTTGTCACGGAGTGCGATCACGGGCCGGTCTCCTGGCTCGCGGCTCTCTACTCACCGGCCCTTCCCGGTTGCCTGCAGGCTCCCAGTGGGACTTCCCGGCTTTCGCTACCGCTCACAGTTGCGGGGCAGCGGGGGATTTGCACCCCCTTCCCAAGTCGATCGGCGCGACGGTTCGCCACGTCGATCTCCCGTGATGTCGAATGTCAATGATCGAACGGACCGCATTCTGTATACGCTGAACCGGTCCGCCTGTCAAATCTTCCCGCTGATGGAATGGGCAGGTGTCAGCTTGCGGTTGCCGGGGAGCGTGCTGCCCACTCCTTCACCCGTGCCTCGAGGATCGGCAGGGGGAGAGGGCCGGCGCCGAGAACGAGGTCATGAAACTCCCGCACGTCGAAGCGGTCGCCCAGGGTGCGGGTCGCGCCGGCGCGCAGTTCCTTGATTTTGAGTTCGCCGATCTTGTAGGCGAGCGCCTGAGCCGGCCAGGCGATGTAGCGGTCGACCTCGACCTCGATATCGTGTCCCGCCTTCCCCGCGTTCTTCTCGAAAAAGGAGATCGCCTGAGCGCGGGTCCAGCCTTTCGCGTGCATGCCGGTGTCGACCACCAGGCGGATGGCCCGCCAGATCTCGTAGGTCAGCTGCCCGAACCTGGAGTAGGGATCGCGATACAGGCCGAGCTCTTCACCAAGCGATTCGGAATAGAGCCCCCAGCCCTCGATGAACGCCGTGTTCCCTCCAAAGCGCCGGAATTTCGGCAGACCCTTCATCTCCTGGGCCAGCGTGATCTGCAGATGATGTCCCGGAACTGCCTCGTGCGCCGTCAGCGCCTCCATCTCCCACCTGGGGCGGGAGCCGAGATCGTAGGTGTTGGCGTAGAAATAGCCCGGGCGGCCCGCTTCCGTCGAGCCGGGGCAGTAGTAGGCGGTCGTCTGGACCTTCTCCGAATAGGCCGGCACCGGAATGACGCCGTACGGCAGGCGGGGAAGCGTGTGGAACAGCTTCGGCAGCTCCGGATCGAGCCGTTTGGCGATGTCGCGATAGGTCTTCAGAAGCTCGCTCTTGTCGGTGAAGAAGAACCGGGGGTCGGTGCGCAGAAACTGAAAGAACTCACCGATCGATCCCTTGAACCCCGAGCGGCTCATGGTCGCATCCATCTCGCCGCGAATCCGTTTCACCTCGTCGAGTCCGAGCGCGTGGATCTCTTCGGATGACATGTCGCTCGTCGTCATGACGCGAATCTGATAGGCGTACCAGGCCTCGCCGTCCGCAAGATCGGTGAGGCCGATGCTGTCGCGCGTGCGTGGCAGGTATTGCTCGACAAAGAACCTGTGCAGCTCGCGGTAGGCGGGGACAACCGCATCGCCGACCGCCTCAAGAATGCCGTCCCGGATCGTCCGTTCCGCGTCGGCGCCAAGATCGGCCGGCAGGTCCGCAAGCGCCAGCAGGGCGATGGGGCTGCGGGCGGCATCGCCGACGATCTGGTTCCCGATCATCTCGGGGACCTTCTCCATGATCACGCGTGGGGGCGTCATGCCGATCTCGAGACCCTTGCGCAGTTGAGCGATGGTCTGCTCGACGAGCGGCGGAATGGCGCGGAGCCGCCTGGTGAGCATGTCGAAGTCGCGAGCCGTGCGCCGGGGCGAGATCTGGATCATGTCGGCCACGTCCTGCTGAACGCCGTTCATCTGCGTGATGGGCAGGCATTCATCGGGGAAGCGTTGCCCCTCGACGCTCAGCTCGAGGTCGCGACGGAATAGATCGTAATTCAGCTGCTCTGACTCCGGGAGTGTCGCGCGATCGATTGCCCTGACGCGGTCGAGCATGTCGCGGGCATGCGCGTCGCGGCGCGCGTGCGCCTCCAGCGACATGTCCGGCCAGCGATCGTCGTAGCGCGAATCTCCGACGACGGTGGCGTAGGTGGGGAACTCGGCGAGGGTCCATTCCCACTCCTCGTCGAACAGTGCATGCAGCGCCCGGCCGGCGCCATCTTTATCCATCATGTCCTCCGGATATGATTCGGTGCGGGGCCGGTCAGGCGTCCGGGTGCCCCGATGACTTCACGCGTGGCGGCGGGAGCTTACCGGGATCGTACTCACCGGAATCCTCCATTCTGCCGGCGACCTCGCGCCACTTGGAGACGGACTCCAGCAGAGGCGGCAGATCGAGCCCGAATTCGCCGTCCGCATGCGCGCTGATGTTCTGTGCTCCCCGCTCGAGCAGCGCTTTCGCCCCGCGCGGCTGCCGGCGCTGCAGCTTGACGAACCCGGCGGCGATCTGGATCAGACCCTGCAGGAAGCGCCGCCGCTCGCCCTGTTCCTGCCGCCAGGCGTCCTCCCAGACTTCGTGCGCGGCGAAATAATCCTCCCGGTTGAACAGGTCGATCCCCCGTTCAAGGAGGGTGCGGATGTCGGTCTCCATCGTCGTCTCCTTTGCTCCGGTCGGGTCAATGATGCGCATTCTATCGCACAGGAGGCCGATCCGGGGGGGGGCAATGCGCCCCGGATCGGCTAGAATCACAGGCGATGCGACGGCCATTCACTCTGACCACGGCGAGAGCACTCTCAATGTCGAGGTGTCGCTGACGCAGCCATGATCGCCGGCGCTGCGCGCCGGTGTCGAGCGGGGACGCAGGTCCATGGGAGCGCAACCAGTCCGGATACTGTTCGTCTGCACCGGCAATTCGGCGCGCAGCCAACTGGCGGAAGGCCTCGCCAATCATCTCGGCAAGGGGATGGTGGAAGCGCACAGCGCCGGGACCATGCCGTTCGGGGTCAACCCGCATGCCGTCGAGGTCCTGAAGGAAATCGACATCGATATCTCGGGCCACTATTCGAAGGGCCTCGACGACGTCCCCGGCCCGTTCGACCGGGTCATCACGCTGTGCGACTCGGCCGCCAGCCTCTGCCCCGCTCCGATTCACGGCGCTCCGACCGAGCACTGGTCGACGCCCGATCCGTCTTTCGTTCCCGGGGGACCGAAGGTCGTCCGGCAGTCATTCCGGGATGTCCGGGATCGGCTGGCCCAGCAGATCGGCAATCTGATCGCGTCGTTCCAGACGGAATCGAAGAAGACACGCTAGAGAGCGATCGGTCCCCCTCAGGAGGAGGGGGAGTCCCCGGCGTCGCCGTCCGATCGGCTGCGGCCGGCATCCTCCAGAATCCGCCTTGCGTCCCCAGCCTCTTCCTCGGGGACGAACACCGCGTAGGGGGTGGTGATCGGAGGCATGAGTCCGGCGCCCGGCACGTAGTTCGCCTCCGGGTCGATCGGTCGTGGCTCGCCTCCCTCATCGATGTAGGCGAGCAACGGGTGCAGGCCCGCCCCCTTCAGAAGGCCGTGGGCGATCGCCGCCTCTTCCTGCAGCGGCTCCTCGGCCACCAGGCGCGATCCCGCCAGAAGCTGTCCGCACTGCTCGCAGGTCAGATCCCCCGCAGGCAGCTCGGTGCGGCAATTCAGGCAGTGGCTCATGACATCTCGATCCTACGCCCCATCCGATTGTCGCGTCAATCGAAATACGGTCTCCAGATTCCGCGTCGTCGTCTCGCCGATCTGATCGGCGGTGACGTCCCTCAGGGCCGCAATTCGCTCGGCGACCAGGACCACGTGCGACGGTTCGTTCCGCCGGCCGCGGTGCGGATGAGGGGTGAGAAAAGGTGCGTCGGTCTCGATCAACAGCCGATCGAGGGGCACACAGAGCGCCGCCTCGGGAAGCTCCCCGGCATTCTTGAATGTGATCGGTCCGGCGAACGACAGGTAGAAGCCGAAGCCGAGGCAGCGCCGTGCCTCGTCCGGCCCGCCCGAGAAACAATGGAAGACCCCGCCGATCGAGGCGGCCCCCTCCTCCTCAAGAATCGTGAAGGTGTCGCTCCACGCCTCGCGCGTGTGGATGACGATTGGCAGGCCGAGATCGCGGGCCAGGGCGATCTGTTTCCGGAACACCGCCCGCTGCACATCGCGCGGTGAATGGTCGTAGTGGTAGTCGAGGCCGATCTCGCCGATCGCGATCGATTTGGGCCGCTGCGCGACCTTGCGAAGAGCCTTCGCGACGCCCTCGTCCCAGCGCTTCGCCTCGTGTGGGTGGACGCCGGCGGTGAAGTGAATGGCGGGGTGTCGTGCGGCGAGGTCGGCGCACCGCTCGGCATCGTCCAGATAGGTGGACACGGTGATGATGCGGGTCACCCCCGCCTCCCGGGCACGGGCGATCACAGCATCGCGATCGGCATCGAATTGATCGAAGGTGAGGTGCGCGTGGCTGTCGCTGTAGACCGGCATCGAGTCCCGACCAGGCTACCTGACGCGCCAGCCGGGCGCGACCGCCTCCTCGGTGGTGAGGATATATGGCTGCCCTTCAGGATCGGAGGCGGCGAGCAGCATGCCTTCGGAGAGCACGCCGCGCAGCCTGGCCGGTTTGAGATTCGCAACGACGACGATCGTCTTGCCGACCAGGGCCTCCGGCTGGTAGCGAAGGGCGATCCCGGCGACGATCGTGCGGCACTCGGTGCCGATGTCGACGGTCAGCTTGAGGAGTTTGTCGGCCCCCTCCACCCGCTCCGCCGCGGTAATGCGGGCGGTGCGCAGCTCGAGGCGCCCGAACTCCTTGATGTCGATCTGTGGCGTCGTCGGTGCGGGCGCCGGGGCGGGCGCTGCCGCGGCACCGGCGCTGTCCGCCGGCGGTTGTGCACCTTTCGATTCCGGTGTGTCCATAACTACCTCCCTGCTGCGCCGCGCTTCCTTGAGATAGGCGGCCTTGTCGATACGCGGAAAGAGAGCCGCGCCCCGCTCGATGCGGCTCCCCGGTTTGAGGCCGCCCCAGGCGAATTCGCTCAGGCCGGGCTGATCGACCGCCCCCGTCATCCCGAGGCTTTGCCACAGCCTGGCGGCCGAGCCGGGGGTCACCGGGGCGATCAGCCGGGCCACGATACGCAGGCCTTCGGCGGCGGCGTAGAGGGTCGACTCGAGATCCGCGCGGCGCTGCGGGTCGCTGGCGGCCTTCCATGGCTCCTGCTGCACGATGAAGCGATTGAGCTCTCCGACGAAGTCCCAGACGCGGGCCAGCCCGGTGCTGAAGTTGAGAGCCTTGAAGTCCTCGATGAACCGGTCCCAGGCGGTGCGCGCCGCTTCCCGCAGGGGCGCGGCCGCGGTAAACCGATCAACCGGCGCCGGGATGGTCCCATCGCAATAATCAGCGATCATCTTCAGGGTCCGGCTCGCGAGATTGCCGAGGTCGTTGGCCAGATCGGTATTGACCCGTTCGATGAAAGCTTCGTCCGAATAGTTGGCATCCTGGCCGAACACCATCTCCCGCATCAGGAAGTAGCGCAGCGGATCGATGCCGAACTCGCGGATCAGAGGCAGCGGATCGACGACACGACCCTGCGATTTTGAAATTTTGGCGGCGTCCCGCAGCCACCACCCGTGGGCGACGATGTGATGGGGCAGCGGCAGGCCGGCCGACATCAGGTAGGCAGGCCAGTAGATGGCATGAAAGCGCAGAATGTCCTTGCCGACCAGATGAACATCGGCCGGCCAGAAGCGATCGTAGAGCTTCCGGTCCCCGTCGTAGTCGAGCGCCGTGACGTAGTTACTGAGAGCGTCGAACCAGACGTACAGAATGTGCTTCGGGTCGGTGGGGAAGGGAATTCCCCAGCGCAGGCTGCTGCGGCTGATCGACAGATCCTTGAGCCCCGAGGCGACGAAGGCCACCACTTCGTTGCAGCGCGTCTCGGGGAAGACGAATCCGGGGTTCAAACGGTAATGCTCCAGCAGCGGCTCCTGGTAGCGCGACAGCCGGAAGAAATACGATTCCTCTTCGGTCCACTCAACTTTGTGCCCCTGGTCCGGGC
>CBDUYA010000100.1:0-9711 GCA_965371335.1 uncultured bacterium
ATGGATGCCTCCTTTTCCACCAGATAAACCTGGTGCCCGCCGTTGGCGAGCTCCAGCGCCGCCTGGATTCCGGCGACGCCGCCGCCGATCACCAGCGCGGTGTCGGTGACGGGGAACGTCTTCTCGTCCTGGCCCTGCAGGAGGCGGGCGCGGTTCACCGAGCTGCGCACCAGATCCTTCGCCTTCTCGGTGGCGGCCTCCGGGTCCTGCATGTGGACCCAGCTGCAATGCTCGCGGATGTTGGCCATCTCCATCAGGTACTGGTTCAGGCCGGCCTCCTCGACGCAATTGCGGAACGTCGGTTCATGGATTTTCGGCGTGCACGAGGCCACCACGACCCGATTGAGACGGTGTTCCGCGATGGCCCGCTTGATCTCGTTCTGGCCGGGATCGGCGCAGGTGTAGCGATTCCGCACCACGGCCACCACGTCGGGCAGCCCCTCGGCGAACCGCGCCACCGCTTCGGTATCGACGGTTCCCGAGATGTTCAGGCCGCAGTCGCATACGAACACACCGATGCGAAGCGGATCTTTGCTCATGACGTTCCTCCCGCATCCCGCCGTTTCCAGGCGGGGGATTCCTGCTTGCTGTCACCGTTTCCCGCCAGCCTCCTGGCCGCGAGAACGGCGAAGTCTTCAACCTGGATGGACGGCTCCTTGCCTTCCCGGCTCCGGTCCTCGGCCTGAGCGCAAGAGAAGTGGATCAGGCACTTGGGGCAGGCGGTGACCAGGATCTTTGCGCCGGTCGCCGCCGCCTCTCCCAGCCGATCGGTCTGGAGCTTGCGTGACATGGCGTCGCAGTGAATGAACCCGCTGGTGCCGCAGCACTGCGCATCGCGGCCGCTGTGCGGCATCTCGACCGTCTCGGTTCCGGGGAGCGCCGCCAGCACCCGCCGCGGCTCCTCGATGACGCCGAGATGGCGTCCGAGACGACACGGGTCCTGGTAGGTGAGCCTGGCATCGCCGTCCTCGCGGAAGCGGATGGCGCCCGACTCGACCGGCCCGGCGAGGAACTCCGCCAGGTGCATGACGCGCGGCTGATACGACGGCACCGCCTCGGCGTAGTCGACCCGCCAGGTGCGGGTGCATTCGGCGCAGGTGGTGATGATCGTCTTGACGCCGAGCCGCGCGTAGGCGGCGCTGTTCTTCTCGGCGAGCGTCTCGAACGCCTCCCGCTCGCCGTTCCACAGCAGGTCGTGCCCGCAGCAGCGTTCCTCGGTCAGCAGCACCGGCTTCACCCCGGCTTCGTTGAGCAGCCGGATTGCCGAGCGGGCGATGTCCATCATGCGGACACCGAGGCTATTCTGAAAGTAGGCATCGAAGAAGGGGAGGCAGCCGACGAACAGGGCGACCTCGCCCTCCTCGGCGATCTCCAGCCCGTCCCCTATCCAATCCAGACTGCGCTGCGGCGCATCCTCCCCGGTCATCGATCGGGCGATCGACTGGAAGATGCCCGCGTGCGGACAGGGCGGTCGCGCCTCGGCGGGGATCATCTCCCGCATGCCGCGCACGAACTCGGTGAAGCGGACTCCCTCCGGGCAGCGCGTCTCGCAGGAGCCGCAGGTAAGGCAACGTCCGACGCCGACGCCGCGGCCCCGGATCTCGTCCGCGATATCCGTCCCGGCGATGCGTCGCGCCGAAAACCGGCCGTCCTCCGCCAGCGGGCACATGGTGGTGCACTTGCCGCAGGCGAGGCAGCGGGCCGCTCCCGTCGATTGCCGGAGATTCGCCATCTGATCCATGCGACTTCTCCCGTTCACAGCGCGGGGCTTACTTTCCCGCCGTCCGGTCCACGTCGTCGGACTGCGCGGGCAGCCCGGCCGGCTTCCCGTGCGTCTGGCGCAGTGACCAGTCCGTAGCGATGATCTCCGCGTCCCGACCCATCCATTGCAGCATCTCGCGCGCCTGCCGCACCTGTTCCTGCGCCAGGGTCGCCCCCGAAAGGTAGCGGCAGCTCTCCGCCTCGCACCCGGCGACCAGGACGCGACTGTTGCCCCCCTTGACCAGGTTGACGAGCATGGCGGCATCGAGCTGTCCGACGCAACGCAGACGCACGACCTCGGTGTGGATGCCGTCGCCATCGGCGCCGGGTGGCAGGGCGATCACGCGTTGCTGGCAGGCAACGACGACCAGGCTCTCCTTCGCAGGCTCCGTAGCAGCGGCTGGCGCCAGGGCATCCTCGATGTGGCGGCCCCACCAGAGCGGCGACAGGGCGCTCGGCAGCGCCGCGTGCGTCGGGCAGACCGCCGTGCAGAGGTTGCAGCCGCGACAGAGCGCCGGCTCGATACGCGCCTTCGCGCCTTCCCCGTCGGGAACCGATACGGCGCCGAAGGAGCAGACCTCGACGCAGCTGGCGCAGCCGCGGCAGCGATCCTCCATGATGCGGGCGCGCACCGGCAGCAGATCGATCTCCCGCCCGCCGGAGACGTCGACGTGCGCGCCGTACGCGGGGCGGATCTCAGGCAGGATCCAGCCCTGCGCCGGATCGGCGGCGTCGAGAGAGGCAGACATGCCGGGCGGAACCCGCAGCAGGGCGGTGGAGCCAGGTGCCGGTTCGCCGGTAGCGCGCACCATCACGTGGCGGCGCTGGCAACTGCTGGCGCAGATGCGGCACTCGGAGCAGGGGCCGCAGCGCTGGCAGCGGCCCGCCTCGGCGACCGCTTCCTGCCGGCTGAACGCCTGCTCCACCTCGTCGAACTCGCGCCCGGGAGTCGGCAGGACGGTCGACGGCTTCACCCGCATCGCTTCGACCGGCGGCCCATCGGGAAGCTCGTATTCGGCCGGCGGATGGAGCTCGGTCGGCGCTGTGCCGATCGGACGGCGGCCCCGTTCCAGCATCTGCCGGATCGAGCCGGCCGCGCGGTGCCCGGCGGCGATCGCCTCGATGACGGTCGCCGGGCCGGTGACCATGTCGCCGGCCGCGTACACATGGGTCAGCCGGGTCATCGAGGTGTCGGGATCGACCACCAGGCCGCGCTCGTCGACCAGCCGGCTGCGGACCTGCGAAGGGAGGAAGCCGAGATCGACCTGCTGGCCGACGGCGGCGAGCACCCGATCCGCCTCCACCTTGAACTCGGTGCCGGGGATGACGATCGGTTTGCGCCGTCCGCTGTGGTCGATGTCGCCCAGGCCGACGCGGGCGCATTCCAGGCCGATGAATGTCTTACCCTCTGCCAGGAGGCGCACCGGCGCCGTCAGGAAGCGGAACGTGACCCCTTCCGCCCCGGCCGCCTCGACCTCCTCGCGGCTCGCCAGCAGCTCGTCCGGCGAGCGGCGGTAGAGGACCTGCACCGACTCGGCGCCGAGCCGCCGCGCGGCCCGGGCCGCTTCGATCGCCGTCGAGCCGCCACCGATCACCAGCACGCGCCGGCCGACCGGAGCGCGGTCGCCGTCGTTGACCCGGCGCAGGAAGGCGAGCGCATCGCTGATCTCGGGATGCTCGATCTCGCCGCCGAGGCCGAGACGGCGTCCCGCCTGCGCGCCGATGGCGAGCAGCACCGCGCGGTAGCCCTTCGCCGTCAGCTCGTCGAGTTCGATATCGTCGCCCAGTTTCACGCCGGTGCGTATCTTCACGCCGGCCCGCAGCATGACATTGATCTCGTTCGCCAGGATGTCGCGCGGCAGCCGGTAGGCGGCGATACCGTGGCGCAGCATGCCGCCCGGCTCACTCTCCGCTTCGAACACCGTGACCGGATATCCAGCCATGCGCAGGTCGTAGGCGGCCGTCAGGCCGGCCGGCCCCGAACCGATGATCGCGACCCGTCCCCTGCGACGGCGCCGCGGCGGGGAGAGCGGCCGCGTCAGCTCCTCCTCGCGGTCGGCGATGAAGCGCTTGAGGGCGCGGATAGCGACTGGCTGATCGGTGCTGCCGCGGTTGCAGGCCAGCTCGCAGGGGGCGTGGCAGATGCGCCCGCAGACTCCGGGCAGCGGGCAGCGGGCGCGCACCACCTCGAGCGCCTCCGCGAACCGCTCTTCGGCGATCAGCGAGACGTAGGCCTTGACGTTGATTCCGGCCGGGCAGGCCTGGGTGCAGGGGGCCGGGGCGATCCGCCGGATTGGATACGGCTGCGGTTGCAGCGTCGGGACGTACAGCCCGGTTCCCGCGAGATCGCCGAAGTCCATCATCGACCCGGCCGGCGTCTGAAGAGATGCGGTTCTCATGCGTGAACCTCGTGCAGTTGGCGCGGTGAAACGATTTTCATGCCGAGTTCCAGGCCGCGCTCGAAGGCGTCCAGATTCAGTTTCTCGGTTCCGGGCGGGACCGAGGTGCGCACCGACTCGCGCGTGGCGTCGGCGGAAACGAGGCCGGTAGCGCCGGCGAACAGACCGACCATCACCATGTTGGAGATGATCCGTTTACCGAGCTGCTCGGCCGTGCGGGTGGCGGGCGCGCCCATGACGCGGATGCGGGGATCGTCTCCGGGCGTCACCAGAGAGTCGTCGACGAGGGCGAGGCCGCCGTCGCGCACCTCGCCGCTGAAGCGACGGAACGCGTCCTGCGACATGGCGACCAGGATGTCGGTCTGCCGGACGTAGGGATAGGTGATCGGCTCGTCGGAGAGGATCAGTTGGGCGCTGCAGGCGCTGCCGCGTGCCTCCGGTCCGAAGCTCTGGTTGAGTGTCGCGTGGCGCCCCTCCCCGACGGCCGCTGCCTTGCCGATGACGTAACCGGCCAGAATCACTCCCTGCCCCCCGAAGCCGGTGATGCGGATTTCCGTTCTGGCCATTGCCGCCTCTCCCGTGCTACACGTCGATCAGGGCCCTTTGCTCGGATCGGCCGGTCGGCCTGCTTTCGAGCTTGGTGTAATCGTCTCCGAGGGTTGCCTTCATACTCTGGTCGATGTTGTCCTCCAGCGTCGGCTTGTCGATGTCGACGAACTTGCCGACCGGGATGGTTCCGTCGGGGGCGATGTCGACCTCCTGCGGGGAGGCGCCGTGCCTGATCACAGAACGGTCGCGGTAGTCGCGCATGCGGTCGAGGCCCGAGCCGAGCTTGTTGCGCCGCGTGTAGAGGGTCGGACAGGGGCTGACCGCCTCGACGAAGGAGAAGCCCCGCTTCGCCAGCGCCTCTTCGAAGGCGCGGATCAGGCGGCGGACGTGCAGGACCGTCCAGCGCGCCACGTAGACCGCGCCGCAACTGGCGGCGAGGGCCGCCAGGTTGAAAGGATGCTCGTAATTGCCGTAGGGGGTGGTCGAGCAGATCGCATTGAGCGGCGTGGTCGGCCCGACCTGGCCCCCGGTCATGGCGTAGTTGAAGTTGTTGACGCAGATGACCGTCATGTCGACGTTGCGCCGCGCGGCGTGGATGAAGTGGTTGCCGCCGATCGAGATCAGGTCGCCGTCGCCACTGAACACGACGACCTTCAGCTTCGGGTTCGCCATCTTCAGGCCGGTTGCAAACGGGATGGCGCGCCCGTGTGTCGTATGGAACGAGTCGAGTTTCAGGTAGCCGGCCACGCGACCAGTGCAGCCGATCCCCGACACGATCGCGACGCGATCCGGATCGAGGTTCATCCGGGTCATGGCGGCGGTGAAGCAGGAGACCGCCGTGCCGATGCCGCACTCGGGGCACCAGATGTGGGGCAGCCGCTCGGACCGCACCAGATTTTCATGGGGAAAGCCGCCCGGCGCCCGGGCCGCCTCCGCGTCAGCCGGAGTCATGACATCACCTCCACGATCGCTTGGTAGATCTTCTCGGGGTCGTGCTCCCATCCGCCGGCGTGCGGCACCAGGCGGGTGCGCGCCTGCCCGGCCGCGCAGCGCTCCACCTCGAGGCTCATCTGGCCGAGGTTGATCTCCGGAACGACGAACCCCTTGATCGATTTCGCCAGGGTGCGGATTTTCTCCTCGGGGAACGGCCACAGGGTGATCAGGCGCAGCCAGCCGACGGCGCGTCCCTCGTCGCGCGCCTTCTGCAGGGCGGCGCGCGCCACGCGCGAGGTGATCCCGTACGAGATCAGCACGACCTCCGCGCCCTCCAGCCCCGATTCATCCAGGCGGATGATGTCGGCGGCGTTGCGGTTGATCTTCTCGATCAGGCGCGGCACCAGCTCCTGCTGCGCCTCCGCCGTCATCGCCGGGTAGCCGCGTTCGTCGTGGGTCAGCCCGGTGCTGTGGATGCGGTACCCCTCGCCGGCGTGGACCATCTCCGGCACCAGGTCGGGCCCCGGCTTGTACGGCAGGTACTCCTCGGGGGAGGCGCTGGTCAGCCGGCGCTCGGTGACCTCGATCTCCTCGGCCGGCGGGATGATCACCTTCTCGGTCATGTGGCCGACGCATTCGTCCATCATCACGAGAGTCGGCACGCGGTAGCGCTCGGAGAGATTGAACGCCTCGATGGTGAGGTCGAACGATTCCTGCGGGGAATCGGGCGTCAGGGCGATGATCTCGTAGTCGCCGTGCGATCCCCAGCGCGCCTGCATCACGTCGGCCTGGCCAACCATCGTCGGCAGGCCGGTCGAGGGGCCGCCGCGCTGCACGTTAACCAGGACGCACGGTGTTTCCATCATGATGGCGAGACCGAGGTTCTCCATCATCAGGGAGAAGCCGGGCCCGGAGGTGCAGGTCATCGCCTTGGTGCCGCCCCACACCGCGCCGATGATCGCGGCCATCGCCGCCATCTCGTCCTCCATCTGCAGGAAGACGCCCCCGACGCGGGGGAAACGGCGGGCGATGCGCTCGGCGATCTCGGTCGACGGGGTGATCGGATAGCCGGCGAAGAACCTGCATCCGGCCGCCATTGCCCCTTCGGAGGAGGCGTGGTCGCCGTCGAGGTAGTGGGCGCCGGTCAGAACGGCATTCGCATCAGCCTGCATGGGCCACCTCCCGATCGTCGGCCTCCGGCTCGTCACGCACCTCCTCGACGCCGATGGCGAACTCCGGACAGATGATCTCGCACAGGTGACAGCCGGTGCAGGCGTCCGGATCGACGATGTCGGGAGGGTGGTACCCCTTCATGTTGTACCGCTGCGAAATGGCCAGCACCCCGCGCGGGCAGAACTCGACGCAGTAGACGCACCCCTTGCAGCGCTCTTCCAGGATGTGGACGGTCCCGCGCAGCCGGGTGATCTTCTTGGCGTCGAGCGGGACGCGCCAGAACTTTTGCGATGGCGCGGTGTTCACGAAACCTCCTCGGCTCCGCCGCCGGCCCGACCGCGCGCGCGAATCCTCTCGTAAGGGCAGTTCCCCAGGACGTGCCCCACCGGACAACCCTGCTCGCAGTAGGCCGCGCAACGGAGGCAGAATCCTTCCTCCGATTTCTCCCTGTCGAACAACAGAACTGAGAATCTCTCCAGCATGTGCGCCATTTCGTCGATCTGCTCGGGACGGAAGTGCGCCAGCACCGGCGCCAGGCGCTGCGCCTTGAGGTTCTCGTACTTGCGCACCAGTCGGCGCCCCTTGGGGCTGGCGGAGAGCAGGATCGCCCGGCGATCCCCCTTGGATTGTTCGCGGGTGACGAGGCCGAGGCGCTCCAGCTTATCGATGTTCTTGCTGGCGGCGGGCGAGCTGACGCCGAGAAACTCGGCGACCTCGCCGACCTGGTGATGGCCGTTGAGGGCGATCAATTTAAGCAGGTGGAATTGGGGAAGCGTGAGGGAGTGGGGGCTGACCTCGCCGAGGTAGCGCGTCTCCATGATCTCCCGTACCGCCGAGCTGAAGATATGACTGTAACGTAGAAAGCGGTGCAGCCGGGCCGCGTCGGGGTCTGTCTGGCCGTTGCTGCGGTGCGTCGCCATCCCCCGATCCCGTCGCTCGATCGCGAGAAATAGTTAACCGAGTTACTATTTAACTTAGTTACTTATACACGGGAAAGTAACCCCCGTCAAGCACTGGATCGGGTTCGGCGCCCTTTTTTTCTCGACTTTGTAAATGATTGATTTATATTGCCTTATCTCTGGATCGCCGGTGCAGGCGGGGCTTCGAGGGTGGATCGCCCCCGCATCTGTTAGCCTATGCAGCCTTAACATACTAAGAGTGGGGTGACATGTCGACGAAAGACAGAATCAAGGCAGTCCTGAGCGACATCCTGGAGGTCGATGAGGATCAGATCACCGACGGTTTCGGCCCCGAGGATGCCGAGTTGTGGGATTCGCTGAACGCGCTGCGTATCGTGACCGGGCTGGAGGAGGCCTTCAGCATCCACCTCACCATGGAAGACATCCCCAGGATGGTCACCTTCAGGGCGATCCGGGAAACGGTCGAGCGCTACCTGGGCGAGGGGTCGGGAAGCGCGGGCTGAGGGCGGGTGAAATGAGAACCGGGACGCTCATACGCAGGTTCCTCTCCTTTCCGCTGATCGTCAGCCTCTACTACTTCTGGAAATACCGGGCCAGGGTGAGCCCCCGCGCCGAGGTCGATCTGAGCGGCAATCTCGTCCTGGGGCGCAATACCAACATCAGCTCGTTCGCCAAGATCAAAGCGACGGAAGGTCCGTTGCGTATCGGCCGGGACGTCTCGGTGACCACCGGCTGCATGATCAGCTCCGGGACGGGCGGGCTCGAGATCGGGGACGACACGCTGATCGGGCCGAACGTCGTCATCATCGCCAACACCTATCGCTACGACCGGGTCGACGTACCGTACCGTCTGCTCGGCACGACGTCGAAAGGGACCCGCATCGGCCGCAACGTCTTAATCGGCGCCGGGGCCTGCATCCTCGACGGCGCCGTCGTGGGTGACGGCGCCTGGATCGCGCCCAACTCGGTCGTTTCGAAAAAGGTGCCGGAGAACGCGATAGTCTCCGGTGCGCCGGCCAAGGTGGTGTTCGTGAGACGGGCATGAAGAAATGGCTCCCCACCACCCTCCGCATCCTGTTCGTCGTCGCGGTCGCCGCGGTGGTCCTGCGCTACTTCGTCGACCTGGAGGAAATGGGACGGCTGCTCGCCTCGGTGTCGGTCCCGCTCTTCATCCTCGCCTGCCTGGTGGCGAGCTTGGACTACATCCTGATGGCGCTGAAGTGGAACATCCTGCTGCGCTGCTATGATGTCCGGGTTCCCTGGTACACGCCGATCGGAGCGTATTTCCGCAGCCAGGTCTTCAGTCTGTTCATCCCCTCGATCTTCGGGATGGACGCCTACCGCGCTTACCATCTGAAGAGGCGGGGCGCGCCGCTGATGCCGGTCGTCTCGTCGATCTTCGTGGAGCGTTTCGTCGGGATGTTGTCGTCGCTGTCGGTCATCTGCCTGCTGATCCCGTTCGCGTTCTACGGAGTCGACGTGCCGCACCTTGAACTGATCGCCATCGGCGGCTGGCTCGGCTTCATTCTGATCTGCGGGTTCCTGGTCGTCAGCCTGAAATACACGGAACGACTCGGTCACAGCCGGCTGCTGCACCGCCTGCCGGGCAAGGTGGGGCGGCTGACCGGCGAGTTCCTCAAGGCCGCCGGCCGCATCCGGGAGCACCCCCGCAGCCTGTTCATCTATTTCGCCCTCTCGAACCTGGAGAAGCTGATGTACGGCAGCGCCGTCTACCTCGCGGCGCTCAGCATCGATCTCCGGCAGGTCACCTTCCTGCACATGATCTCGGCGGTTCCCCTGATCGCGCTGCTGGAGCGGTTGCCGATTTCGATCTCGGCGATCGGCGTGCGCGAAGGGTTGTTCGTCGCCCTGCTGCTGCCGTACGGGGTCGGCGCGACGCGGGCGATTACGGTGGGGCTGATCATCAGGGTGGTGGAGATGACGCGCCTCGGCGTGGCGCTTCTATTCTGGCTGTT
>CBDUYA010000101.1:0-9603 GCA_965371335.1 uncultured bacterium
AGGGACTCCGAAGCGGCGGCGGACCCCGGCCAGGAAGAGCGGGGCGGCGAAGAAGGGGCCGGTGAAGAAGCAGGCGGTGAGGAAGGGGCCGGTGAAGAAGCAGGCCTCGTCTGCCGCTGCGGCGGTCTCGCCGCGGCTGATGCCCGGGCCGCTGCAGCCGATGAAGAATCCCGGCCTGTCGCGGGGCCAGTTGATCGAGCTGCATCGCTTCCTGATTCTCAACCGCCTGGTTGAGGACAAGCTGACGGCGCTTTACCGGCAGGGACAGGTCCATGGGGGCTTCTACAGCAGCCGCGGGCAGGAGGCGATCTCGGTCGGCACCGCCTATGCCCTCGAGCGGACCGATCTGCTGGCGCCGATGATCCGCAACATCGGCTCGCTGCTGGTGCGGGGAGTGACGCCGCGCGATCTGTTTCTGCAGTATCTCGCCCGTTACGACGCGCCGACGCATGGCAAGGACGGGACGCTGCACTTCGGCAACGTCGAGAAGCTGGCGCTGATCGGCCCGATCAGCGTCGTCGGCACGCTGGTGCCGATCATGGCCGGCGCGGCGCTGGGGGCCAGGCAGCGGGGGGAGAACCGGGTGTCGCTCACCTACATCGGCGACGGCGCGACCTCGACCGGGAACTTTCATGAGGGACTGAACTTCGCCGCCGTTTTGAAGCTGCCGTTGATCCTCGTGGTGGAGAACAACGGCTATGCCTACTCGACCCCGGTCGACCGGCAGTTTGCAGTGGAGAGCATTGCCGATCGGGGCGCGGCGTACGGCGTGGCGGCCGAGTCGGTCGACGGCACCGACGTGCTCGCCGTTTACGCGGCGACGCGGCGGGCGATGGAGCGCGGCCGGCGGGGCGAAGGCGCCACCCTGCTGGAATGCCGCGCCTTTCGCATGCGCGGGCACGCGCAACACGACGATATGCGGTACGTTCCGAAAGAGCTGTTCGAGGCGTGGGGCGCGCGCGATCCGATCGATCGCTTCGAATCGTTCCTGGTCGAGGAGGGCACGGCGACGCTCGGCAGCCTGAAGGTGGCGGCCGATGCGATCGCCCCGCAGCTCGACGCGGCGGCGCAGAAAGCGATCGACAGCCCGCTTCCCGCCCCCGAAGAAGCGCTCAAGGGTGTCTATTGTGAACCGGGCTACGAGAAACCGTGGTGGCCGGCCGGGTGACGGCGGCCGGCGCGCGGACGCAATGATGCGGAAGGAGAAACGGGCATGGCGCTGACGACCTACCTGGAAGCGATCCGTCAGGGGATCGAGGAGGAGATGGCGCGCGACGAGAGCGTCTTTCTCCTCGGCGAGGATATCGGCGTGTACGGCGGGGCGTTCAAGGTGACCGACGGGCTGCTGAAGCGTTTCGGCGAGTCGCGCGTGATCGATACGCCGATCGCCGAAGGGGCGATTGTCGGCGCCGCCATCGGCGCCGCGCTGATGGGAATGCGGCCGGTCGCCGAGATGCAGTTCATCGACTTCATCTCCTGCGCCTTCGATCAGATCACCAACTTCGCGGCGAAAAGCCGCTACCGCTGGGGAGGCGGCGTGCCGATCGTCATCCGCGGCCCGGCGGGCGGCGGCGTGCACGGCGGCCCGTTTCACTCGCAGAACCCCGAGATGCATTTCGTCCACACCCCGGGGCTGAAGGTCGTTGCGCCTTCCACGGCGTACGATGCCAAGGGGCTGATCAAGGCGGCCATCCGCGACGACGATCCGGTCATCTACCTGGAGCACAAGTTTCTTTACCGGCGCATCAAGGAAGAGCTGCCGGAGGAGGACTACGTCGTGCCGATCGGCCGGGCGGCGGTCCGCCGTCCGGGAAGCGATCTCTCGATCCTCTCCTACGGCGCCATGGTCTATCCGTCGCTGGAGGCGGCCGAGGCGCTGGCGTCGGAGCGCGGCGTCGAGGCGGAGGTGATCGATCTGCGTTCGCTGCTGCCGCTCGATCGCGAGGCGATCGTCGGGACCGCCCGCAAGACCGGCAAGGTGATCGTGGTGCACGAGGACACCCGCACCGGCGGTATCGCGGGCGAAATCTCGGCCATCATCAACGAGGAGGCATTCGACTATCTCGACGGGCCGGTGCTGCGGGTGACGGCGCCCGACACCCCGGTCCCTTACAGTCCCCCGTTGGAGGAGTTTTTTCTTCCTAATAAGGATAAGATCCTGGACGCGGCCCGCAGGCTCGCGGACTACTGATAAGGAGTGTGCACCATGCGCGTTGACGTCATCATGCCGCAGATGGGGGAGAGCATCGCCGAGGGGACCCTCACCCGCTGGCTGAAGAAGCCGGGGGACAAGGTGGCCCGCGACGAACCGATATTCGAGATTTCGACCGACAAAGTCGATGCCGAGATCCCTTCACCGACGGCCGGAACCCTGGTCGAGATCAAGGTGAAGGAGGGTGAGACGGTGCTGATCAACACCGTCGTCGCCCTGATCGAGACGGAAGCGGGTGCGGCAGCCACCGCCGGGCCCCCGGCCGCGGCTTCCGCGCCGGCGCCTGTCACCCCCGCCGCCTCATCCGCGCCGTCTCCCGCCCCGTCGTTCGCCGCCGCGCCCGTGTCGCCGCCCGCACCGGCGTCCGTCGCCCCGGTCAGCGCCGCGGCTCCCGCTGCGCCGTTCCCGGCCGCCACGCCGGCGCCGGCCCCGGCGAGCGGCCCCGTCGCCTTCCCGAAGGCGGCCGCGCTCGCCGCGTCGGGCGCCTCGGTTGAGGAGATGCGCCGCGTCCGCTCGTCGCCGCTGGTGCGCCGCATCGCCCGGGAGCACAACATCGACATCAGCCATATTCAGGGGACCGGCGTCGGCGGCCGGGTCAGTAAGAAGGACATCATGGCGGTGGTCGAGTCGGGCGGCGGAGCCGCGCTTGCCGTGGCGCCGGCCCCGTTCCCGGCGGCCGCCGCGCCGCCCCCCTACCAGCCGGGCGAGCGCATCTCGGTGCAGCCGATGTCGGCCATGCGCCGTAAGATCGCCGAGCACATGGTGATCTCGCGCCGCACATCGGCGCACGTCACCACGGTCTTTGAAGTCGACATGCACCGGGTCATGAAGCTGCGCGTCGCGCACCGCGACGCCTTCCAGGAGCGGCACGGTGTCAAGCTGACCGTCACCCCCTTCATCGTCAAGGCGACGGTCGAGGCGCTGCAGGCGTTCCCGATAGTCAACGCTTCGGTCGACGGCGACAACGTTGTCTACAAGAAGGACATCAACATCGGCATCGCGGTGGCGCTCGACTGGGGGCTGATCGTTCCGGTGGTGAAGCATGCCGATGATCTGAGCCTGTCGGGTATCGCCAAGTCGATTACCGACCTGGCGAATCGCGCCCGCAACAAGAAACTGACCCCGGACGAAGCCCAGGGCGGTACGTTCACTATCACCAACCCGGGGGTGTTCGGCAGCCTGTTCGGCACGCCGATCATCAACCAGCCGCAGGTCGCCATCATGGGAATCGGCGCCATCACCAAGCGACCGGTGGTGATCGACGACGCCATCGCCATCCGGCCGGTCTGCTACATGGGGCTGTCGTTCGATCATCGTCTGCTCGACGGCGCCGTCGCCGATCAGTTCATGGCGCATCTCAAGAACACCCTGGAGGAGGGGCGGTTCCCTGATCTCGGCTAGTCTGTCCCGGCTTTCCGTCATGTCGCGTGCGGAGCGTCGCGGGACTGAGTCCGTCGCCGCCGCCGGCCGCGCATGCGAGCATCGCTACCTGGGGCGCGTCGACTACGCGACGGCGACGGCGCTGCAGGAGCGCCATGCGCACGCCGTCAAGGACGGCGCCGGCGGCGAGCAGTTGCTCCTCCTCGAACACCCTCCGGTCGTCACCCTGGGACGCAACGCGCGGGATGAAGACCTGCTCGGTGGCGTCGGGGCGCTGCGCGCCCGCGGCATCGCGGTCGAACGGACCAACCGGGGAGGACAGGTCACCTATCATGGGCCGGGTCAACTGGTCGGCTATCCGATCCTCAACCTCAGCCCCGATCGGCGCGACGTTGCCCGCTACCTGCGTGACCTCGAGAAGGTCCTGATCCGCACTCTGGCGCGGTTCGGCATCGCAGCGGGGCGCGTTCCCGGCCTGACCGGGGTGTGGGTCGGTGATGAAAAGATCGCCGCCATCGGCGTCCACCTGTCGCGCTGGGTGACGACGCACGGCTTTGCCCTCAACGTCACCACCGACGTGTCGCACTTCGGCCTCATCGTGCCGTGCGGCATACGCGACCGGGGGATTGCCTCGATGCAGAGCCTCCTCGGCCGGGAAATTGCCCTGCCGGAAGTCGCGGAGGCCCTGGTGCCGGAGTTCGGTGCCCTGTTCGGGCGGACCATGATCGCCGGAAGCAAAGAGGGGAGGGTCGCCTGATGTCGAATGGCGTTGCGCCGCTCCCCGGCGCGCCGAAGCCGCCCTGGCTCCGCATCCGCCTGCAGACCGGTCCGGACTACAACCGGGTGCGCGGGCTGATGGACGGCCTGCGTCTCAACACCGTATGCGAGGAGGCGCGCTGCCCGAACATCCACGAGTGCTGGTCGGAGCGGACCGCGACCTTCATGATCCTCGGCGCTATCTGCACCCGCCGCTGCGGTTTCTGCGCCGTCGCTACCGGGCGCCCGAACGACGTCGATCCGCAGGAGCCGGCCCGCCTCGCCGAGGCGGTCGAGCGCCTCGGCATCGAGCACGCGGTGATCACCTCGGTCGATCGCGACGACCTGCCGGATGGCGGGGCGTCCCACTTCGCCGCCGTGATCCGGGCGGTGCGCGAGCGCACGCCGGACTGCGACGTCGAGGTGCTGACCCCCGACTTCCGGGGGGTGGAGCGGGCGGTCGAGACCATCCTGCCGGCCGGGCCGGTCGTCTTCAGCCACAACATCGAAACGGTGCCGTCGCTCTACAGGACGGTGCGGGTCGGTTCCACCTACGAACGATCGATCGGCCTGCTGCAGGAGGCGATCCGCTGGCGGGGCGCCGCCGAACGCCCGCTGATCAAAACCGGCCTGATGCTCGGCCTGGGGGAGGAGAGGGAGGAACTGATCAGAACTCTCGCACACCTCGCCGGCATCGGCGTCGACATCCTGACCCTCGGACAGTACCTGCGGCCGACGATGGAGCACCATCCGGTCGTCCGCTACTATCACCCCGATGAGTTCGCCGCCATCCGGCAGGAGGCTCTCACCATCGGCTTCCGCCACGTCGAGGCGGGGCCGCTGGTCCGCTCTTCCTACCACGCCCGGCGGCACACCGACGGCGCGATCGCGAACAGCTGAGTCAGTGGGTCAGGCCATCGATCGTTCGGATTTCACCTCGCTCGCAGGCGCACCACCGCGTGGATCACGCCCCTGAGGGCAGTGGGATTTGCCGCAACAACTCGACAACTCCGCCAGGTATCCTGCCAGATCATCCCCTCCCGAGTTGATTTGGCAGGACGTTCCTCGCCCCAGGTGAAGGTCTTAATGCGCAGTTGTGGTCGTTTCCGGCGATCTGACTCGCTGGTCGCGCAGCGCCGCGGACCCGTGACCGGCGTGCGCAACCCCGGTGCCTCTCCTCGGGTGGGCTGGGATAGGGCGGGCATCGACCCTCGGGCTTCGGCTCATCACGATTGAAGCCGCGAGGCCAACCCGGCCACACGGCGTGGCGAGCCGAAGCCCGAAGGGGCGATGGGCTGCGCCCCGCCGGCTCCTCATCTGAGGGGATGCGCCAAAGGGCCCCATCCTTGACAATAAAGATGATGGGTCCTAGAATCCTATATAGGACTTCATAGGTCGTATATTGAACCGGGAGATTTGGTCTTGATCCGCTTATCGAAGAGGGCCGACTACGGGCTGATCGCCGTGCGGCACCTCGGCCTGCTGACCGACGGCACCTGCCGCAGCGCCCGGGAGATCGCCGAGGAGTACAGCATTCCTCCGGCGCTGATGGCAAAGCTGCTGCAGCGGCTGGCGCGCGTCGGGCTGGTCGCCTCGTTGCACGGCACCAAGGGGGGCTACCATCTGGCCCGCCCGGCCTCGCAGATCGCGGTGCGCGACGTCATCGAGGCGATCGAGGGACCGGTCGCGCTGCTCGAATGCCTGGATGAGCGCAAGGGGATGTGCCCCCAGCTCTGCACCTGTCCGGTCGAGCGGCCGTTGCGGGTCGTGCAGGACCGCATTGCTGAGGTGCTGGGCAACACCATGATGAGCGAGCTATGAGCGACAGGAAGGAGATCTACATGGACTGCCACGCCACCACGCCGGTCGATCCGCGCGTGCTCGAGGCGATGCTGCCGTACTTCACCACGGAGTACGGCAACGCCGCGTCGCGCACCCACGCTTTCGGATGGCGCGCCGGCGAGGCGATCGCCGCGTCGCGCTCCCGCGTGGCCCGCCTCATCAAGGCGGACCCGAAGGAGATTATCTTTACCTCGGGCGCCACTGAATCGAACAACATGGCGCTGTTCGGGGCAACCCAGGCGCTGCGCTACAAGGGGGATCACATCATCGTCGGCGCCACCGAGCACCCGGCGGTGCTCGACGTCGCCGCGGCGCTGCAGGAGCGGGGGAGTCGCGTCACCACCCTGCCGGTCGATTGTTTCGGCCGCATCGATCCGGACGATGTGAAGCGCGCCTGCACCGATCGGACCGTCCTGGTGTCGTTGATGGCAGCCAACAATGAAGTGGGAACACTTCACCCGATCGGCGACATCGGCCGTCTCTGCAAGGAGCGCGGTATTCTGTTTCACACCGATGCCGCCCAGGCGATCGGCAAGGTGCCGATCGACGTGCAGGCGATGGGCATCGATCTGCTGTCGATCTCCGGGCACAAAATCTATGCGCCAAAGGGGATCGGCGCCCTCTACGTGCGTCGCCGGCACCCGCGGGTTGTTCTCGAGCCGGTGATGTTCGGCGGTGGCCACGAGCGGGGGCTGCGCTCCGGCACCCTCAACGTGCCGGGTGCGGTCGGCCTCGGCATGGCGCTGCAGATCGCCCGGGAGGAGATGGCGGGGGAGGCGGAGCGCCTGCGTGCGCTCCGCGATCGGCTCCATCAGCGCATCAGCGAACGTCTGGAAGAGATCCATCTGAACGGCCATCCGGAGGAGCGCCTGCCCCACAGCCTCAACCTGAGTTTTGCCTATGTCGAGGGCGAGGCGCTGCTGATCGCTCTCGATGGCATAGCGGTTTCGTCCGGATCGGCCTGCACCTCCGAGAAGCGCGCTCCGTCGCATGTCCTGAAGGCGATGGGGATCGGCAATGACCTGGCGCAGACCTCGATCCGCTTCGGACTGGGACGGTTCAATACGCAGGAAGAAGTCGATGAGGTGAGCGAACGTGTCGCCGAGGTGGTGACCCGCCTGCGGGAGATTTCTCCACTCTACGAGATGGCACACAGCAGCACCTCGCAATGACGGCAGGCGTCGCCATCGACGCGACAGCAAGGAGGCAGAGAGAACGATGATTCACGTGACCGAAAAGGCGGCCGAGCAGATCAGGATCGCCCGCGCCAAGGAAGGATTCGACGAGAGCCATGGCCTGAGGGTCTCAGCGGTCGGGGGCGGCTGTTCAGGTCTTTCCTACAAGCTGAAGTTCGACAAGGAGGTCGGCGAGGACGACCGGGTCTACGAAGACAACGGAGTCCGCATCATCATCGACAAGAAGAGTCTCGTCGTGCTCAACGGCACGAGCCTCGACTACAGCGGCGGTCTGAATGGCAGCGGCTTCTTGTTCTCCAATCCGAATGCCACCGGCAGTTGCGGCTGCGGCAGCTCGTTCTCCGTCTGAGAGCCGGTGGAGAACGCCTACTTCGAGGAAGGCCGCCGGCTCCTGAGCGAGAACGACTGGGTCGAGGCGATCCGCGCGCTCGGCTGGGCGAAGGACGTCGAGCCGCTTCGGGCGGCGGTCTACCTGGCGCTCATCGATGCCTATGAAGTCGCCGCCCGCGAAGAGAAGGAGCCCGATCTGCTGCAGCAGGCCTTCAACGCCTGCCGTGACCTGCGCGATCGACGCCTGCTGATGACTCCCGTGGAGCAGACGTCGTTCTACCACACCTTCGTGAGAGTCCGGGACGCCGTGGTCGCCGCCCGCGCCTCGGGCTGGACACCGCCGCTCCCCAAAGAGGAAGTCTGGAAGGCCACCTGAGGCTCAGGCCATCTTCTCCGGACGCCAGGCCAGGCCCAGCTTGATGATGCGGTCGATCAGCCGCTCGTAATCGATCCCGGCCTGGTGCGCCATCTCGGCGAGATCCTCCCCGTAGGCAAGTTGCGGGTTGGGGTTTGCCTCGAGCACATACGGCTCGCCGTCGGCGGAAAGCCGCAGGTCGAGGCGGGCGTAGCCGCTCAGCCACAGAGCGCGGTAGACCCGCCTGGCGAGATTCTGGATGCGGGCGATCTGCGCGTCGGACAGACCCTTCGCTTCCCCGGTGGTGATCCCGTGTCTCTCCTGATACTTCACGTTCCATTTCACCCTGTCGGTGGCGATGGCATAGGCTTCGTCCGGCAGGCTGGTGAAAAACATCTCCCAGATCGGGAAGACCTGCAGGCGGCGGTTGCCCAGGACGCCGACGTAGAGCTCCCGCCCCTCGATGTACTGCTCGGCGATGGCATCGGTGCCGATGCTGTCGTGAATGAACTGCACCCGCTCCTTCAGCCTGGTGTCGTCGGTCACCACCGACGCCTGGCTGATGCCGGCTGACGCCTCCTGCGTCAGCGATTTCACAATCAACGGGAAGTCGAGATCCTTCGGCCGGCGCACCGCCCGGTTGCGCGAGAAAACCGCGAAGCTCGGAGACGGGATGCGGTGATAGGTGAGAAGCTGCTTGGTGAGCGCCTTGTCCCTGGCGAGGATCAGCCCCCGCGGGTTGCACCCTGTGTATGGCTGTCGCAGCAGCTCCAGGTAGCTGACCACGTTCTGATCGAAAATGGTGATGTCGTGAAAGTCTTCCAGCAGGTTGAAGACGATCTGCGGTTTGACCTCGGTGATGGCTGTCCGGAGTTGAGCAAGGTCGCTGCCCAGGCCGAGGCAGTGCACCGTGTGTCCGTTCTCGCGCAACGTGCTGACCACGTCGTACTCCGTGCGCCACTCTTCTCCGGTGGTATCAGCGTCTTCATCCACGTGGTTCGGTGGAACAAGTCCGTCGTGCATCAAGGCGAGGACACGCTGTGTTTTCAGAGGATGTTTCGGAGTCATAGGGCAATCCGGTGGCGGCCGCTGTGCAGATAGCCCATGGTCTGCACGGTCAGAAGGATGATGAAATCGAGCTTGGTTTGCTCTTCGGATGCGGCGAGCCGCAGTCCGAGCTCCCGGCAGCGCTCGATGATGTCCTCGAACACCTGGTCGATGGTGTACTGGTAGACTCCGGTCCAGCGGCGGACGTTGCGCCGGACCTCCTTGCGAATGCGTGACAGAAAGCTCGCCGCCGTCGGTCGCCCGGCCGCCTCCGGCGCATCGGTGAACAGCTTGCGCAGATCCCGATCGTAGATGCTGGGATGGTTCAACTGGTGGAGATCGCGCTTCTCCCGGTAATGACCCCGGAGCTTCCTGCGCAGGCGATGGAGCGGGTCGACCCGCACCTTCGACTCGACGACGGGCGGCTTGCCCGCCAGCTCTTTCATCAGGGAATCCATGTACTCGAGCTTGTGGAGCGCCGGCCA
>CBDUYA010000102.1:0-9538 GCA_965371335.1 uncultured bacterium
TCCAGGAGCAGGTGCAGGACGAGATGGACAAGGGCCAGCGCGAATTCGTGCTGCGCCAGCAGCTCAAGGCGATTCAGAAAGAACTCGGCATGGGCAACGAGACGGAGGCGGAGATTCTGAGGCTGCAGGAGGCGATCGACGGCGCCGGGATGACGGAGCCGGCAAAGGAGGCGGCCGATCGCGAGTTGAGCCGGCTGCGCACGATGCAGCCCGCTTCGGCGGAGTACACGGTGGTGCGCACCTACCTCGACACCCTGGTCGCCCTCCCCTGGACGAAGGAGACCAGGGACAAGCTCGATCTGCCGGAGGCCCGCAAGGTCCTCGACGAGGACCACTTCGATCTTGAGAAGGTGAAGGATCGCATCCTCGAATTCCTGGCGGTCCGCAAGCTGCGCGCCGACAGCAAGGGGCCGATCCTCTGCCTCACCGGGCCGCCCGGCACCGGCAAGACGTCGCTCGGCCGGTCGATCGCCCGCGCCATGGGGCGCAAGTTCAACCGCATGTCACTCGGCGGAGTGCGCGACGAGGCGGAGATCCGCGGCCATCGACGGACCTACGTCGGGGCGCTGCCGGGACGCATAATCGAAGGGCTGCGCAAAACCGGCAGCCGCAACCCGGTCTTCATGCTGGACGAGATCGACAAGCTGGGAACCGATTTTCGCGGCGACCCGGCCTCGGCGCTGCTGGAGGTGCTCGATCCGGAGCAGAACAACAGCTTCACCGACCATTATCTCGATCTGCCGTTCGATCTGTCGCGCGTCATGTTCATCACCACTGCCAACGTGCTTGACACCATTCCACCGCCGTTGCGCGACCGGATGGAGATCCTGGAGCTGCCGGGCTATACCGACGAGGAGAAGCTCGTCATCGCCCGCCGCTACCTGATCCCGCGCCAGTGCCGCGAAAACGGCCTCGAGGTGGACCATCTGCAGCTCGACGATGCCACGGTGAGCCACATCATCGCCCGCTACACGCGCGAGGCGGGGTTGCGAAACCTGGAGCGGGAGATCGCCAAGGTGTGCCGCAAGGTGGCGCTGCGCCGGGCGGAGGGAGAGACCAGGCCGATCGCCGTCGGCGCCGAAGTGTTGCAGCAGTTCCTCGGGCCGGAGCGTTTCACCCGCGAGCTGGCCGAGCGCAGCGGGCAGGCCGGCGTCGCCATTGGCCTCGCCTGGACGCCGTTCGGAGGTCAGATCCTGTTCGTGGAGGCAACCCGCATGCCGGGCGGCCGCACCCTGACGCTGACCGGGCAGCTCGGCGAGGTGATGAAGGAATCGGCGATGGCGGCGCTCTCTTACATCCGCAGCCGCGCCGCCGACTTCGGACTGGAGCCGGCCGACTTCGCCAAATCGGACCTGCACGTCCACGTCCCGGCCGGCGCCATTCCGAAAGACGGACCATCGGCCGGGGTCACCATGGCGACGGCGATCGTCTCGATCCTGACCGGCCGGCCCTGCAGACCCGGGACGGCGATGACCGGCGAGATCACCCTGCGTGGCAAGGTCCTGCCGGTCGGCGGCATCAAGGAGAAGGTGCTGGCGGCGCGCCGCGCCGGAATCACGACGCTGATTCTTCCGGCCGACAACGAGAAGGATCTGCAGGACGTCCCCGCCGATGCCCGCAACGGCATGACCTTCATCGCGGTGAGCACGGTCGATGATGTTCTCGAGGCGGCGCTGCTGCCGGCTCCCGCGTCCCGCAGGACGGCGCGACCGGCGAGCGGCGCGACCGGGGGGCGGCACAACATTCCGGCACGCAGGCCCGCCCACTGAGGAGAAGCCGCCCGGGCGCTCAGCCCTTGATCACGCCTACCGGCACCAGGCGGGCCACGCGCTTCGAGATGCCGGCCCGGTGCACCACATCGACCACTTCCGCAACGTCCTTGTACGCCTCCGGCATCTCCTCGACCAGCGTTCTGTAGCCGGCCGCCCGCACCACCACCCCGCGGTCTTCCATCTCGCGCGGGATCGACCGGCCCCGGGCATTCCGCTTCGCCGCCGCCCGGCTGAGACGCCGGCCGGCTCCGTGACAGGTCGACCCGAACGATTCCTCCGACGCCTGATCGGTTCCGACCAGCACGAATGAGCCGCGCCCCATGTCGCCCGGGATCAGGACCGGCTGGCCGACCTCCTGGTAGGCCGCGGGGGTCTGCGGGTGGTGGGGTGGGAAGGCGCGCGTGGCCCCTTTGCGGTGCACGCAGAGGCGCCGCTCTTCACCGTCGACAGGGTGAGACTCCATCTTGGCGATGTTGTGGCAGACGTCGTAGACGACCGCAATGCCATGATCGCGCTCTCCCCTGCCGAGCACGGTTTCGAACGTCTGGCGCACCCAGTGGGTGATCAGCTGGCGGTTGCCGAAGGCGAAGTTGGCGGCGGCGTTCATCGCCGCGATGTACTTTCTTGCCTCGGGTGAACGGAGCGGCGCGCAGCAGAGCTGCGGGTCGGGCAGATGGATGCCGTAACGGCGCGCCGCGCGCAGCATGACCTGCAGGGAATCGTCGCACACCTGGTAGCCGAGACCGCGCGATCCGGTATGAATCGAAATAGTCACGCCCCCCTCCACGATTCCGAGCACCCGCGCCGTCCGCTCGTCGTACACGCGATCGACACGCTGAACCTCGACGAAGTGGTTGCCCGAGCCGAGCGTGCCGAGCTGGGCGCGTCCCCGCTCCAGCGCGCGCGGCGATACGGCGGCCGGATCGGCCCCTTGCAGACAACCCTCCTCCTCAATGTGCAGCAGGTCGGCCGGCTCACCAAAGCCCTGCCTGACCGCCCAGCCGGCCCCCTCGGTAAGCAGCCGGCGTGCGCTCTTCACGTCGAGCTTGAAATCCTTGCGATGCGAGCCGACGCCGGCCGGAATGCTGCGAAACAGCGCCTCGACCAACTCGCGCATCCGCCCGCCGACCTCCTCGTACGTCAGGTTGGAGCGCAGCAACCGTACGCCGCAGTTGATGTCGTAGCCGACCCCGCCGGGGGAGATAACCCCCTCCTCCGGATCGAATGCCGCCACCCCGCCGATGGGGAAGCCGTAACCCCAGTGGATATCCGGCATGGCGATCGACGCGCGAACGATCCCCGGCAGGCAGGCGACGTTCGCCACCTGCTGCAGGCACTGGTCGCCGCGGATACCGGACATCAGGCGCTCGTCGGCGAACACCAGCCCCGGGACGTTCATGCGCCCCTGCCGGGGCACTTCGAAGCGGCAGTCATCGATCTTTCTGATCGGGACCCGGATCGGTTCTTTCACCGTATCTCCGTCATGAGGGCTGCAGCGATTATAATCCGCTCAGCGGCGGATCGCCGGATCAACGGAGGTGCATGAATGCCGACCGATTACCGTATCATCGGTGCCGACGGCAATGAATACGGACCCGCCTCACTCGAAGACCTCGGCCGCTGGATCCGCGAGGGTCGGGTGGTGCCGACCACGCAGGTGCGGCGGGGTGAAGAGGCCGCTGTCGAAGCTCAATCGCTTCCCGAGATCGCTCCCCTGTTCACCGCCCCTGCTCCGCCGGATACCCCACCGGGTACCGCGCCTGTGCCGGGCGCCGCGCGATCACCGGCGGCCTTCTCAACGCAGGACGATTTCCGGGTCTGGGCATTCATGGGCCAGGCCTGGGATCGGGTGCGCCCCTATTGGCTCCATCTTGCCGGAATGTTCTTCATCTTTAGTGCCCTCGGGTCGATGCGCACCATCGGACCGTACGTCGAGCTGATCTTCGGGGGCGTGCTTATGGTCGGCATCTGGCAGGCGCTGCTCGGCATGCTCGATGGCCGCAAGCCTGACATCGGCATGATGTTCGGCGCCTTCGACCGCTTCGGCGAGGCGTTCCTCGCCCATCTCGTGATCTCGATCCTGACGACGCTCGGGCTGCTCTGCTTCATCGTTCCGGGGGTCATCCTCTATGTCGTCTGGTTCTTCACCTACGCCGTGATGGCGGAGAAACCGACCCGCTTCTGGGATGCCATGCAGCGCAGCTTCGCGCTCACCGAGGGATATCGCTGGCGGCTGTTCCTGCTGATGCTCGCCTGTGTCCCGATCCTGCTGCTCGGCCTGCTTGCCGCCGTCGTCGGTGTCTTCGTGGCGCTGCCGGTCTGCCTGACCGCCTTCGCCCTCGCCTATCGCTGGCTGCAGGCGCGCCACCCGGGCGCCGTCGCGGCATCTCGAGTGTCTCCCGACGGTGGCCCGGACGCGGCACCACCCAGTATGCGAACAGACACTTAAACGTCGAAGACGATGCGCACGCGCCAGAGCCCCCGCCGGCGGCTCAGTCCGATCTGATGGTAGGTGATCGCCTTCACCTCACGGCCGGCACGGTGGCGCCGACGGTCGAACGGCTCGCCGCGCACCTCGCCGGTGGCCGTGCAGGCGATGCGATCGACCCGCTCGAGCGCGCACGAGGAGAAGACCCAGCGGCGCGTCTCGTGCAGATAGACGATCTCGCTCAGCCAGCGGACCAGCAGGTCCTCCGGAGTCGAGCCGCTGACGGTGAATCGCCGGCGACGGCGGGGTCGGACCGTCCTCGTATCGCAGATCAGCTCGAACAGTGCCCGCGCGGCGCTGCCGAACAGGCCGCGCAGCGTCGCCGCCCGGACCGCGACGCCGACATCGGCGGTGTGGTCGAAGAAGCGATAGCCGCGTGTCACTTCGCCCGCCTGCCGCGGCGCGCCGGCCGGGCGCCGCCCCGCTTCCCCCGCGCCGCCCCCTCGCGCCTTCCCTTACCGCCCGGCGACCTGCCGCCGGTCCTTCGACCGTTCGCCGCTCTGCCACCGCTCCCGCGCGGAGGAGAGGCCGAGCCGGCTTTCCCGCTCTCGCGGCGCGGCTCGACGAGGGAAAAATCGAGCTGCAGCATGAAGTGGTTCACCCGATCGACCCGCACCCGCACCTGGTCTCCCAGACGGAACACCCGGCCGCGCCCTTCTCCCTGCAGAAGCTGCTTGCGCTCCACGAAGCGGTAGCGATCGTCGTGCAGCGACTCGACCGCTACCAGGCCGTCGACGAAGTACTCCCGCAGCTCGACGAAGAAGCCGAACGCATGGACCGAGACGATGAACCCGTCGAACTCCTCGCCCAGCCGCTCCGCCATGAACGCCATCTTCTTCCACTCGGTCAGCTCGTTCTCGGCAGCGTCGGCATTGCGCTCCATCTGCGAGGAGCGGACCGCCGCCTCGGGAAGGAACTCCGAGAGCGCCTTCTTCCCGGCGCCGCTCAGCGGTTCGCCGCTCAACTGCGTCTTCAGCAGGCGGTGCACGACCAGGTCGGGATAACGACGTATGGGGGAGGTGAAGTGGGTATAGCAGCGGCTGGCGAGACCGAAGTGGATGTCCCGCCGCTCGGAGTAACGCGCCTGCTTCATCGAACGCAGCATCAGGCGCGCTAGAAAAGGCGCCTCCGGCTGCCCCTGCGCCATGTCGATGATCGCCTGGAAGGCGGCCGGCTCGATCGACGAGAACGGCTTCGGCAGGCGGTAGCCGAACGCCTGGGCCACGGTGTCGAACTCCTCCAGCTTCCTCGGATCGGGACGCTCGTGGATGCGGTAGAGCGACGGGATGCGCCCCCGCCACAGATGCCGCGCCACCGTCTCGTTGGCGATCAGCATGAACTCCTCGATCAGGCGGTGCGCGACATTGCGCTCGAGCGCGATGATGCCGGTCATCTCGCCGGTCACCGCCAGGATAATCTCCGGCTCCGGCAGATCGAAGTCGATGCTGCCGCGGCGGCGGCGTCTGGCGTTGAGGATGCCGCACAGCTCCTCCATCAGGCGGAACGTCGGAACCAGATCGCGGTACTCCTCGACCAACTGCCGGTCGTCGTCGACCAGGATCTTCGCCACCTTGGTGTAGGTCATGCGGGCGGCGGAGCGGATCACCCCCTGCGCGAAGCGGTTTGACACCACCCGGCCGTGCGCGTCGATGGTCATCAGGCACGACTGCACCAGCCGCTCCACCCCCGGATTGAGGGAGCAGATGCCATTGCTGAGCGCCTCCGGCAGCATCGGGATCGCCGTACCGGGGAAATAGACGCTGGTTCCCCGCTGATACGCTTCTTGATCGAGCGGACCGGAGGCCGGCACATAGTGGGCGACGTCGGCGATGTGCACCTGCAGCTCGAAGGTGCCGTCGTCGTTGCGCCGCACCAGCACGGCATCGTCGAAGTCCCTGGCCGTCTCGCCGTCGATGGTGACGATCGGCAGATCGCGAAAGTCCTCGCGCTGGGCGATCTCCCGCGCCGGCACCCGATCGGGGATGGCGGCGGCCGCAGCCAGTGCGTCGGCCGGGAACTCCTCCCGCAGGTCGTACTTGCGGACGATCGTCTTCAGGTCCATCCCCGGCTCGTCAGGCGAGCCGAGCACCTCGACGATCCTCCCGAGCGGCCAACGCCCCGCCCCCGGGCCCTGGGTGATCTCGACCCCGACCACCCGGCCGTTGCGGGCGTTGCCGACCTCCCCTTCCGGTATGAGAATGCCGGCCGCGAACCGCCGGTCGTATGCTTCCACCATCCCGGGCCCGTCCAGCCCCCCCTGCCCCCGGTAGATGCCGACGATCGGCCGCTTCGACCGCGTCAGCAACCTGACGATCGAGCCGCGCGTCCGGCCGTCCGGCCGCGGTCGCCCGACCCGCACCGCCACCCGATCCCCCGGCATCCGATCGCCAACGGCGTGCGGCGGGATGAAGATATCGCGGCCGCCGCCGTCCGGGGTAACGAATCCGAACCCGCGCCGATTGATCTGCAGCACCCCGCTCACCGTCGGGCCGGAGCGTCCTCCTCCTCCCCCCGTTCCGCCCGGGGCCGCGTAGCGGATGCCGCCGACTTTCACCACCGCTTCCTCGGCCAGCAGCTCCCGCAGCACCCGCTTGAACGCGTTGCGCCCGGTCTTGTCGATGCCGAGCAGGCGGAGGAGGCCGCGGATGGTGGCCGGCCGGTAGTCGTCGCGGTGCACCAGATCGAGGATCGCCCGGCGTTCCGCCACAGCCTCGGTCATCGCGTTCGATCTCCTTCGCAGAGCGGAAGTTACGCGCCCGGGAGAGGAGCCTAGTCCCGCCTCTCCGGGGCGTCAAGACGCGCCCCGGCTCGCGGGTCGCGGTCGCGCGGACGCCG
Organism: uncultured bacterium; assembly: GCA_965371335.1. GTDB lineage: Bacteria > Acidobacteriota > Polarisedimenticolia > Gp22-AA2 > Gp22-AA2 > CBDUYA01. The sequence goes on from CBDUYA010000102.1 coordinate 7,096, forward strand.
GCCCGCAGGTGAGAAATCGCGAATTTTCCAGTTGCCGCGCCCCCCATGTAAGGTTAAACTTGGGGACCATGGCTCATCTCAAGCGCGTCAACAACCAAGGCAGGATCTATTACTATATCGTCCAGTCGCGGCGCCGCTCGGGTAGGGTTACGACCAAGATCCTCGAATACCTCGGACGCGATCCCGAGCCGCAGCGCCTGCAGCGCGCCAAGCGGTACTGGGGGGTCAAGCCGGGGCCGAAGACCAACCGGAGGCAGGGTGGGACAACAGTTATTGAAAGCGACAACTGAGCTCGGCCGGCTGCAGCAGCATCTCATGCGGCGCCTGACCTACGCCGGTCTCATCCTGTTCGCGCTCGGCGTCGCCTGGTGGCTGCTGGCCGGATTCGTCGATCTGCTGGTGGTGTTCGACGCCCTGGGCCGCGGCGCGGTCGGCGCGACGGGAGTGGCCGGCGGCATCGTCCTCCTCCCTCTGGTCTATGTCCTGGCGCCACTCTACGCCGTCGTCGCCTGGGGCGACTGGATGCCGCTCATCTTCTCGGCCGCGGGGTCGTCGGTCCTGGCGGTGATCGCCGCTTTTCTGCACCGGGCGCGATCGCCGCGCGTCCGCTAGCCGTGTCGTGTGTGGGGCCGCCAGAATCTTCCAGTCCCAGGGTGTCGACCGGGAGGGAAAGCCCACGCACCGATGCCGGCCTCCGAGGCGGGGCCTCCGTCCGGAAAGAGAGCCCGGAAGTCAGGATCGTTGAACAAGGAATGGAATGGCGGGTTGATCAGAGGGAAGTAGGGATCCTCGTAGCGGGCATCGAACGCTCGCCGCAAGTACTCGATCGCTTTCCCCTTCTGACCGAGCAGTGCGTAGGTCTGCGCGACGTTCATGAGGTCGTTGGGATCGCTTGCATCCCCCGCGAGGGCCTCGAGAAGGAGCCGTTCAGATTCCGCCCTGTGGCCGCGCGCCGCCTCGAGCCTGGCCAGTAACAACGGATCAGGCCCCTCAGGTTCGGCCGCCCGGTGCACCATGGTCAGCGCTTCCGCCAGGACCTGCTCCGCTTCGTCCGCCCTACCGGCCGCGCTCATGGCCAGCGCCAGGTTGAGGCCGCGGTCTGCATCGGATCCGGGTGCCCGGCCCAGTTTTCCCAGGCGATGCACCTCGCGATAGATCGGCACGGCATCGCTCGCTGCGCCTCTCGCCAACAGGAGATGGCCCAGGTTGGGGAGAGCATAAGCGTGCCCGGGTTCGAGCTCCAAAACCCGGCGCATTCCCTCCTCGGCTTCTGCAAACCGCTGCTGTCCGACAAGGCTCCAGGCAAACAAGGTTTGGTAGTAGGAAACCTCCGGGTCGATTGCCACAAGCCGTCGCGCGGCGTTTTCGGCCGCGCGTGGATCCCGGCGGTAGTTGAGATAGGTCCAGTAGAGGTTGGCCAGAACAGCGGGCTCCTGGGGGCTGGCTTCGGCGGCCCGTTCAAACATGGCCACTGCCTCCACATAGCGGCCGAGCGTTCGCAGGATAACTGCGCTGTTGTTGTAGGGCAGGAAAAGATCCGGGTACAGGTCGCTGATCAGCCGATAATCGCCGAGGGCCCCCTCCAAATCATCATCCACGTGCTCCAGATGGATGGCCCGTATCATGAGGTGCTCTCGCCTCGAGATCTCGGTGGCGTCGGCCAGCGCTCGACGCAACATCTCGAGCCCCTCTTCTCTCTTGCCGAGGAACTGGATCAGGAGCAAGCCGAGAGAACCGCGCGCGGAGGCAAAGTGTGGATCCTTCTCGAGCGCCCGCCGGTAAAGCGTGGCGGACTCCTTGTACTTTCCCTGGCCCCAGCGGCGTTGGCCCAGGGTGGCGAGCTCGAGAGCCTCCCAGGAGGCGGTCGTGTATTCTGCGATCGGCGGATCGGCCTCCTCGATGGACCTCAAGGACTCGCCTAACCGGGATCGGACCTGGCGGGTCAGCTCGTCCACGGCTTCCAGGAGCACCTCCTCGCGCCCTCGCGCGGTGACCCGAATCTGATCGACTCGGCGCCCGTTCCGGGGGTTGATGAGGATCACCTGGAGGTCGTAGGCATCACCGACGGAGAGGATCTGGGGAACGAGGAGAGCTTTCACGTGGGCGTAGCGGCAGATGTCGCGGCCAACCTGCTCGTCGATGGTGGTCGAGGGGTCCCGGCGCATCAGGCGCAGGGTCCGGGCCACGTCGCTCTCATCAAAGATGTTGGCGTAGGGCGACTGACGGAGGTCTGTCTGGAGCGCGGCCTTCAGGGCCACGTCGAAGATCGGGTCCTCGGTCCGATTCACCACGTCGGCCACCAGCAGGGTATCGCGGGTGGAGAAAGCCAACCCCTGACGAAAGGACAACCAGAGGAAGACACCGCCCACGAGCACGCCGCTGCCAAGGAGCGCCCCTGTCAGCCACCACAGCCGACGCCAACGACTCGTCCTCCTCCCTGCTG
>CBDUYA010000103.1:0-9505 GCA_965371335.1 uncultured bacterium
CCTGGGTGTTCTCGGGGAAGGCGCAGCCGAGGACCAGGTCCTCGATCAGGTCAGGCTTTAGCGCGGGGTTGCGCTTCAGCAGCGCGACGACGACCTGGGCTGCCAGGTCGTCCGACCGTATCCCGATCAGGCGTCCCTTCTTGACCCCCATCGGACTGCGCACGGCATCGACGATCACACTCGACGCACTCATATCTTCCTCCATGCTCGAAGCGGCACTGGCCTACTCGAAGCGGTACTGGCCGTGATGGTAGAGATCGTCGGTCAGGACGCGCACCTCATTCACCGGATCGAACGGCAGATGGAGTTTCCGTAACTGCGACTCGAAGGTGTCGGCGAAGCGGCCCCCGTACCCGTTGGCGAACAGCAAGGGACGCAGCCTGAAGTAGAGCCGCCACACCTCCTCGAGCGTCGTCGCCGTGACCAGTCGCGCCAGCGCACGGAGGGCCCGGTCCTTCAACCCGTCCTGTCCGAGCTGCAGCAGACGGTTGATGGCGGACGACGCGGCATAGTCGCTGATGATCAGGTCGGCCAGATCCTCGCCGACCACCTGCTCATTGCGCAGCTCCTGTCCGTAGCGGGAGATCGCTTCGAACAGGCACTTGACGGCGAGGCCGCGCGCCGTCTCCAGCGCTCCGGCCTCCCACGCCAGCGGGCCGTCGTGCGCCGCGGCCGGCCCGGCCCACTTCGCCTCCGCATCGCGCAGCGGCAGCTCCTCCATCAGCGTCTTCTTCAGGTAATAGCCGTAGATCACCATCCGGTTGATCTCGTTCGTCCCCTCGAAGATGCGGTCGATGCGGGTGTCGCGGAACGTGGCCGCCATCGGGTACTCCTCCGAAAACCCGAAGCCGCCGTAGATCTGGATGCCGTGATCGGAGATGCGAAACAGGCTCTCCGAGCCGAGGATCTTGGCGATCGACGCCTCGATGGCGTACTCCTCCAGGCCGGCCATCACTTTTTCGTTGTAATCGGGCGCCTGGTGATCGAGGCCGCTGACCCGCTCGTCCATCATCCCGACCGTGCGGTAGATGACGCTGTCGAGCATGTAGGTGCGCACCACCATGTCGGCGAGCTTCCTGCGGATCGCATCGAAGTAAGCGATCGGCTGGCCGAACTGCCGGCGATCGAGGGCATGTTTCGTCGCCTGGGTGACGCAGGTCTTGCACCCGCCGAGATCGGCCGCGCCGAGCTTGAACCGCCCCACGTTGAGGATGTTGAGGGCGATGTTCAGTCCCCTGCCCGGCGTGCCGAGCAGGTTCTCCTTCGGGACCCGCACGTCGTTCAGGAACAGGTTGACCGTCGACGAGCCCTTGATCCCCATCTTTTTCTCTTCGGCGCCGACGCTCAGCCCCTGCGAATCGCGCTCCACGATGAACGCCGTGACCCCGGCGCCCTGCAGACGGGCGAAGACGATGAAGAGATCGGCCCACGCGCCGTTGGTGATGTACTGTTTGTCGCCGTTCAGGATGAACGCCTCGCCGTCTTCGGTCGGCACGGCGGTCGCCTTCTGGTTCATGGCGTCCGAACCGGCGCCCGGCTCGGTCAGCGCGTAGGCGCTGAGGTACTCGGCGCTCCCCAGCTTCGGCAGATACTTCGCCTTCTGCTGCGCGCTGCCGAAGTAGGTGATCGGCAGCGTGCCGATCCCGACGTGGCACGAAAAGGTGACCACCCACGAGGCCGACCCGCCGGTGGTCAGCGCCTCCCCGACCAGCGCCGAGGTCGTCTTGTCGAGCTCCAGCCCGCCATACTCTTCAGGGATGTCGATCGCCGTCATCCCCAGCTCGCCCGCCTCGTGCATCAGCTTCAGGGTAAGCTCCTTGTTGAGGACGGCGAGCGCATCTCTCTGCGGCAATATCCTGTCACGCGCGAACTCGCGCGCCATGCGGTCGATCTCCCTCTGCTCGTCGGTGAACCGCTCCCGGGTGAAGATGGAGCCGACGACCGGCTCCAGCAGAAAGCTGCCTCCCTTTTTCATCGCGTTCCCCTTCCGGCGGCCATGCCCGGGGCGGCGCTTCGCGGCTTCAGATCCTGCGGCTCCGAACCCCGCGGCCCGGACCGCAGCGGCGGCCGAATGTAGCATGAGTTCGGTGACGGGACACCAGGAGTCTACCCGGGTATTGGGTTGTGCCGCCTGCGGGGCGCCGGCCCGGCGCAGCGGATCGCTCATCCCTCCGGGACCCGGCCGGCCGCGCCCCGGCATCACGCCAGACAGAGGGATCGCCAGGAGTGAATATTCATGATAATCAAACTGCACATTCATTAATGCAAAAGCGTATCGCGACATTCTTCGACAGGTGCCCATCCGGGATAAAAGCGGAAACTTCCCCGGGGGGCGCTTCGTAGTATCCTGCGTAGCGAGACAGCCCCCGGAAACGGGCGCCCGCTCATCCGATATCAGCGACGCTCGAGGGGCATCGCTTCATTTTCGGGGTCCGAGCCGGACCGGAGGTGACTGATGAGAACTTTCGTGAACTCATTGCTGGGGGCGCTGGCGGCCATCGTCATCGTCGTGCTGGTGGTCGGCGGCACCGCCGCCGTGCTGGCCAGCAAGAAGGAGCCGATCGAGGACAACTCCTGGCTGGTCGTGAAGCTGCAGGGCGACCTCCCCGAGTACGACCCGCCCGGCGGCATCATGAGCAAGATCACCGGGGAGGGGGGCGAGACTCTCACCCGCGTGCTCGACAACATGCGCAAAGCGCGCTTCGACGACCGCATCGAGGGGGTCATTCTGAAGGTCGGCATGGAAAGCAGCACCGGCGGCGCCGGAGCGCAGGAGATCCGCGCAGCCATCAAGCGGTTGCAACAGAGCGGCAAGAAGGTCTACGGCTACGCTGAATCGTTCGACGAGAAGGACTACCACATACTCGCGGCGTGCGACGAGATCCTGGCGCCGGAGACCGCCTACATCAGTTTCACCGGCTACGCGGCGAACTCCCTGCACGTCAAGAACGCCCTCGAGAAGCTCGGCATCTCCGCCAACATCCACAAAATCAAGGACTACAAGGGGGCCGCCGAGCTGGTGACCCGCGCCGATATGTCCGAGCCGGTGCGCCAGAACCGCGACTGGATCCTCTCCGACTTCTGGGACTTCGTCGTCCGCGACCTGGAGGCGGATCGCGGCTTCGACGAGGCGAAGGTGGTCGAGCTGATGGAGCATGCCATGTTCACCGCGCCTCAGGCGAAGGAGGCGGGGCTGATCGACGACATGATGTACTGGGACCAGTTGGAGGAGAAGCTCAAGGCGGAGGACGACGAGAAGCTCCTCACCGTGTCGCAGTCGCGTTACGCCCAGGTCGAGACCTCGAAGCTCGATCTCGACGGCGACAAGACGATCGCCATCATCCACGCGCAGGGACTGATCGCCGGCCGCAAGAGCGGCGTCAATCCGCTCCTCGGTGTGACCATGGGGCACGAGACGATCGTCGAGGAGCTGCGCCGCGCCCGTGAGGACGAAGATGTCGCGGCGATTATCTTCCGCGTCGACAGCGGCGGCGGCGAAGCCCTCAGCAGCGACCTGATGGGACACGAGGTCGAGATCACCGCGTCGGAGAAGCCGATCATCGTGTCGATGGTGAACGTCGCCGCCTCCGGCGGCTACCACATCGCCTACCGGGCCAGTAAGATCGTCGCCGACGAAATGACGGTGACCGGATCGATCGGCTCGATCAGCGGCAAGTTCAACGTCAAGCCGATGTGGGAGAAGGTCGGCGTCACCCACGACGTCCTGACCCGCGGCCCCAACGCGCTGCTCTATTCCTCGTGGCGCGACCTCACCCCCGAGGAGCGGGCGCGTTTCGAGGAGGATCACTGGGAAGGCTTCAACGCGTGGCTGCGCGACATCGCCGAGCATCGCGGCAAGGGGTTCGAAGAGGCCGAGAAGCTGGCCCACGGCCGCGTCTGGACCGGCCGTCAGGCGAAGGAGAACGGCCTGATCGACGAGGTCGGCGACCTCGAGTTCGCCGTGCAGCTGGCCAAAGGCCTGGCCGAGATTCCACCAGAGGAGAAGGTCACGCGGGCACACTACCCAAAGGCGAAGGGCCTGGTCGAAAGCATCCTCTCCGGCGACATGGCGACCGCGGCCCGGTGGGCCGTCTACCGCACCATCCGCGAGGACATCGCCGAAACCTGGAACCTGGTGCAGAACCCGGCGGTGCTGAACGCGGCGCTGGAGGAGTAGAAGAGAGCCGGCTCGGACTAGTTCTCGACTTCTTCAGGTTTTGCTCGAGAACCGCGGGGATGGGAGCCGCGGCCTTCGAGGAAAGTGTCCTCGACCGGAACGGAAGGCGGGGCCTCGGGCCGCTCCCAGGACCAGTCGTCGATGGGGAGCCCCCGGCGGAGGTTGTAGCCGACCTGCCGGAAGCTGACCATCCCTTCTTCGTTGACGAGGACGATGGTCGGCGTGCCGCTGACGCCGTAGGCGATGAAGCTGCGGCGGCGCGGATCGACCACCACATCGGTGAAGAACGGCTTCTCCCGCTCCGCCAGGAATGCGGCGACCTTGTCCGGCGCTTCGTCGCTGATCGCCAGGACGGTCACCTCCTTCTCCTCGGCGAAGGCCAGCATTTCCGGTACCGCCGCTTTACACGGCCCGCACCAGGTCGCCCAGAAGAACAGAACATAAGAGTGTTCGTCGAGATCGGGGAGTTCCGCCTGCGCCACCGGCCGCAGATCGCCCGGCAGCTCCGGCGCCTGCCCGCCGATCTGCGGCGGGCCGGGCAGCTTCGGCCACTCGAGCGGATAGGGATGCAGGATGAGGGTGGCGATAAACTCTTCGTCCGCCTCCGATTGCGCGCCGGCGCGCAGCACGCGGAGATTGAGCGGCTCGTCGCGCGGCGAGGTCATCGCCCATTCGCGCAGATCGCCGTACGAGGCGAAGGTGCGATCGGCGGCCCCGAGAACGATGTCACCCGCTTCCAGCCCCGCCGCCTTGGCCGGTGACGCGGGAAACACCGCCTGCAGGAATGCCGAGCCGTCCGTCAATTCCCGGCCCTCCCGCATCGGCTCCGGCACCCGGCCGAACCGCACGCCAAGCCAGGACGGCAGGACCTCCTCCAGCAGCGCCAGCTCGTCGGCCAGCGGCGGGAACGGCTCGACCTCGGGCCAGCGCGTCTCCGCCACTCTGTCGACCTGGAGCACGCCCGGCTGGAACGCCTCGCACGTCTCCAGCCGCTCGAGCGCGCTGCGCTGTTCCACCGCCCTTTCATGATCACCGTTGGAGCCGTTCGCCATATCCGCCAGCAGGGTCCGCCCGGCGATCCCGATCAGGCTGGCGCGCATCCGCTGCAGCGCCGCCTGACGAACCGTCAGCCGCCAACCCGCCGCGCGGGCCTGCTGCTGGCGATCGCGCAGCTCATTGAGGCGCTTCCACTCGCCCTTCTGTTCACGCGCGAAGCGTTTCAACTGCGGCAGCAGCTCACCCAGAAGCGCCTTGCGCCCGGCGGCATCGAGCGCCTTGATCGCCTCCGCCTTGAGACGATCCTCCCAGCCGTCGTGCTCTTCCTTGAATGCCGTCAGGATCTCCCCTTTGACGCCAACTGCCGCCAGCCGCCAGCGCTTGGCATAGGCGTTCATCTGCTCGATCAAGTCCGGCAGCGCGTCAGCGTAGGTCTCGATCTCAGCCAGACTGCGGGGGCTGAACGCGCCATAAGCATCACCCAGCCGATCGAGAAGCCGGATCTGCGGCTCCCAGGCGCCGCGATCGCGCCAGGAGATTTCGAGCCATCGGTCGGTCGCTGCTTCGAGGCTCTCTCCCCGCGCCGCCGCCTCGGCGGCGACGATCGATTCGACGTAGGCGTCGCTGGTGCGCAGTGGAACGTCAGGCGTGGTGTCGGTCACCAGCACCTCGGTGTGGGCGCTGCTGGTGGTCGACTGCCGGTCGAGCGCCTGGATGAAGCGGAACGCGTGGCCGATGCGGTCGCGATCCCGCCCTTCGGCGTAGCAGCCGTAGGCCGGAAGATCCTTCGGCACGGAAAAGAAGCCGCAGACTTCACCCGACGGCTCCGCATCGACGACATCGAACATGGCGCTGGCAAAGCTGCCCGAGTAGCACTGGCTCATCACCATCACCGTGCGCATGCCGGCAGGCAGCAAGGCGAGCATTTTCTTCAACTGCTCCACCGACATCTGCTCGTTCCACAGCGAGATGAATCCGTTGTCGGGATCCTGCACGTTCTCGGTGCCGTGATCGGTGACGAACAACAGCAGCCGATCGGCCGGCGTGAACCGCTCCTTCGCCCCCGCGAACCACGCCCGCAGCGTGTCGAGGCGCGCCGCCCGCAGCTCGATGCCATCCCAGCGCGTATCGGTCAGCTCGGTCTCCGGCCGCAGACGCCGGGCGGTGCGCAACCCCGCGATCAGCCAGAAATTGTCCGGAAGCGTATCGCGCACCGCCAGATCGGCCTCCTCCGCCTCGCCGTCGGCCGAAAAGATATGGATGCGCTCGGGCGACAGGCCCCGCTGCTCGAGAATGTCGACCATGTCCTCGAGGTGGTGGAGATGACTCTGGAAATTATTCTTCGGGTTCGCGCCGCCATTAATAAGGAGGGCATGAATGGTTCCGGCGGGCGACCGTTCCGCGGGAGCGGCCTCTCCGGCCTTCTCCTCGGCGCCAAACGCCGGCGGCGGGACAATCGCCACCGCCGCGGCGACGCAGAAGGCGGCGAGGCATCCGCCGGCGAGTCGGGTCATGGCGGCGCGCCGACGGGTCGGCCGGCAAACGGGCTGTCGAGCGCGGATCATCCAACAATTATAGGGGCGGCCGGGCGGGATGGCGAGGAATCGGCTAACTTCCACCGGCCGATTCAATCGGGCGAAACACGATATCGGCCACGTTGCGGGTGTATTGCTCGTCCGTCAGCCCCTCGGTGAATTCTATCGGGAACTCGACAAGGCCCCGCAGTGCGACCGTGATTTCGCCAAACAGAGCGACGCGCGCGGGCGGGTCGAGCTCGTCGCGCCGCACGAGCGCCTGCAAAATCACTTTGGCCATGTCGGGGCCGATGCGTTGCCGCAGACGGGCCGCGAGGTGTCTCTGCTCGCGCAGTGAATTGAACTTGCCGGAGAGCACCCGCTCGAGTTCCGGCGCGGTGACCCTTGGCATGCGCACGACGACCGTATTGGAGACGAAATCCCCGAGCCGCTGGGCCCGCCGGCTGATGAAGGCCGCGAGGCCGCCAACCAGATAGAAGACCGGCAGGGCATCGACGAAGCGCATCAGGTTTCTCATCAGGATCTGAGAGAACTGCAGCTTCAGGCCCTGCTCGTCGATCACGCGCAGCCGCAGCAGGCGCTTGCCGACGGTCTGCCCGCGCCACCACCACTCACAGGCGACGCCGTATCCGATCGAAATGGCCAGATAAGCCATCAGCGTCGCGGCCCTGCTCAGGTCGATGCTGACGATGGTGAGCATGCGCAGAAAGATCGCCACGGTGGAAGTCAGGGCGCCGATGCACGCCAGGTCGATCATCCAGGCCACGAACCGGGTGATCGTGCCGGCCAGGGGAAGCGGGAAGACCACCCCTTCCGGAGTTCGGATGCGAAGCGCGTCACTCCTCATGATTCTTCCCTTCCCGCGCGGGCGAGGAAAACCGCCAGGATGGCCAGCTCGACCAGGCCGAATCCGATCTTCAGCGGATAAGGGATCGCCGGCTCGTGATACTGGGAAAGGAACGCCTCCACGAAACCCGCCCAGAGCAGCAGGACGACGATGCCGAGAACGAGGGCGCCGAGATCGGGCGCAATGCGACGCAGCCGGGCTTTCAGCGACCTCCTGGCGCGCGATCCTATGAGCGCGGAGGCGAGCACCAGTCCGGCCTGCCCGGCGATGAGAATGGCAGGGATCTCGATGACCCCGTGCGGGAGGAGCCAGCCGAGAAGAAATTCCGTTTCGCCTCCCCGCATGTAGTCGAGCGACACGGCCCCCAGTATGACGCCGTTGTGGAACAGCAGGATGGCGGTGCCGACACCCCAGGTCACCCCCAGCGCCAGACAGAGCAGCGCAACGCGCGTGTTGTGCGACGCGAGGTAGGCTGAGAAGGTCGTCTGTGTCCCGCGCAGGCGATCCCGGACCGCCTCCTCCTCGGTCGACACGCGCTCGCCCGGCTGACCGGCGAGATGCTCGAACGGGATGATGGCATCCTTCGCTTCACTGTCCACCATCAGGGCTCCGGCGCCGAAGAGGGCGCCGAGGCCCATGATGGCGGACGACAGCCAGAAGGCGCGAATATGTCGCCGGAACGTGTCCGGAAAGCTGGCGGAGAAATGCCCCCAGAGGTTCCACCGGCGCTGGCGGTGCCGGCTCTCGTGGATCTCACCATACGCCCTGGCGACGAGCGATTCGAGATACCTGAGCAGCTCCGGTTCCGCGCACAGGCTCGTCAGCTTGACCAGGTCGGTCAAGATACGCTGATACAGATAATGCAGCCGCCTGGCATCCTCAATTTTCATCTGGTGATAAGGATCGGCCTCCAGGACTCCGACTCGATCATCGAGCTCTTCCCAGAACGGCCGGCCCCCCGCTACGAACCTGTGGAGATCGACGATCACAGAATCTGCCGACGCTTGATGTTCAGGTAACGCGACACGAGCGCTGCGCTCACCTCGTTGTTCTCCATGAGACCGAAGCCGACTCCCTGTCGTTGAAGAATCCTGGAGAGATCCGTCAAGCCTCGCCAGGCGATGTGCCCCGCAAGCCGCGTGTAGAGATCCTCGGTTTCGCGGATTTCCTCTCCCGCAAAGAGCGGCCCGGTAGCGGACGGTCGCGGCATGCAGACCATCACCAGGTGCTGCCGGCTGAGGAGGGCGATGCTCCTCACGAAGCTCTCGGCCAGCACCGGATCGTCCAGACTGGTGAGAAAGATCAACAGGGCGCGGCGGCGCAGCCGGAGCCTCAGAAAGGCGATTGCCTCCTCGAAATCGGGCGACACGATCCGCGGCTGCAGTGTGTAAAGCGCCCTGAGACAAGCATCCAGGTGCGATCGCCCGCTCCCTGCCCGCACGAACCTTCGCACACCATCCGCGAAGGCCATCAGCCCGAACAGATCTCCCTGTTGCTGCACCGACTTCGCGAGGACCAGGCTGGCCGAAACGAAACGCTCGATGGGACACTCCCGGCCGCTGTCTTCCGGACGGGCCGACAGCCGCGCCGAATCGATCGCGACGTAGACCTCCTGGGTTCTCTCGATCTGAAACACCTTGGTCACCGGCCGCCCCCGTTTGGCGGTGGCCTTCCAATGTATGTCGTCGTAGCCGTCGCCCGCGATGTACTCGCGCAGCTTCTCAAACTCCCGCCCCTTGCCGATCTGGCGCTGCGCGTGGATACCGGCGCTGCCGCGGCGCAGATACAGTCCCGCGACGCTCTTTCGCTCCTTGAACAGGTTCGGATAGACGCGGATTTCCGCCTCGACGAAAACGCTCCTTCGCACCCTCCAGAATCGCAGCGCCGAGGATCCTTCCAGGCAGCAGGTTTTCACGCTGAATTTGCCGCGATGACGTGGCGTGCAGGGCC
>CBDUYA010000104.1:0-9481 GCA_965371335.1 uncultured bacterium
CAGATCTGGGCGAAGTTGGCGACGTCGGTCAACTCGGCGCCGATGCTGAGCGAGCCGGCGCGCTGGGTCACCCTCCCGGTGACCAACGCCCTGACCCCCAGTTCGTTGCTGATGGCGCGCGGATCCGCCGCGCTGTTCCTGTAGTGGAAGACGGCGCTGCGTGGTACAACTCGAAGGTTGGGTAGTTTCGACAGGGTGTTGATCAGTGTGTCGGTAATACCGTCGCTCAGATAGTCGAGATCCGGATCGCCGCTGGTGTTTTCGAACGGCAGGACCGCCACCGAGTCGAGGGCCGTGGAGCCCGCCGGCGCCAGCCAGCGGGACATGCCCCAGGCAACGCCGGCAAAGATCAGTATGGCCGCCGCGAGGCCGCCCAGCAGGCGCATCCGGTTGCGCCGCACCAGGGCGAGGGCGATGCGGGCGTCGGAGTCGCGGCCGGATGGAGCGCCGCCGGTCTGTGGGGAAATGACGCCGGCGCCCGACGCTGCGCCACGCCCGGCGGCGCCGGTCGCGGTCGAGCGGAAGGGGTCGCTATCGCGTTGCAGCCGTTTCAGATCACCGCGCAGGTCGGCGGCGGTCTGATAGCGCAGATCGCGATCCTTCTCCAGCATGCGGTTGATGATCCGCTCCAGCTCGGCCGGCAGCTCCGGATTCAGCCGTACGGGAGCGGTCGGCGCTCGGTTGAGAATCGCGTCGAAGATCGCCGCCGAGGTTGGACCGGGGAAGGCCAGTTGTCCGGTCGCCATCTCGTACAGCAGAACGCCGAAGGAAAAGATATCGGTGCGGTGATCGACGTCGCGCCCCAGCGCCTGCTCCGGCGACATGTAAGCGACCGTGCCGACGGCGGATCCCGGGCTGGTGAGGCGGGTCTCCGCCGCCGAGCCGCCGCTCCCCGGTGAGGCGGCGGGGCGGGCGAGCCCGAAGTCGAGGATCTTGCCCTGGCCCCGTTCGGTGACCAGGATATTGCCCGGCTTGATGTCGCGATGAACGATGCTCCGGCCATGGGCGGCATCGAGGGCGTCGGCGATCTGAATCGAAAGATTGAGGATAGTGCGAAGGTCGAGCGGATGGTTGCCGATCATCGCCTCGAGGGTGCGTCCTTCCAGCAGCTCCATGGCGATGAAGCGCTTTCCCTGATGCTCGCCGATCTCGTACACCGTGCAGATGTTCGGGTGATTGAGCGCGGCGGCGCTGCGCGCCTCGCGCAGCAGGCGTTCGAGGGACGCGCTGTCGGCCGTCGCCACCTGCGGCAGGAATTTCAGGGCGACGCGGCGCCCGAGCTCGAGATCGTCGGCGGCATAGACGACCCCCATGCCGCCCTCTCCCAGCTTCTCGGTGATTCGATAGTGCGAGACCTGCGCGCCGATCATGTCGGGGATCCCCTGCTGCACTGCATGTTAGGCGGCGGTCCTGCGGCTGTCAACGCGCTCCGGCGTGTCCGCCCGCCTTCCCGATGCGGGTGAGAACGGCCGGCGCCGGGCATCGATCACAGAATTGAAACGGGCCGTACCCCGCGCGGGGAGCCGGGTTGCGAGGGAACGCCACAAACAGCATGGGCAGAAGGGACATTTGATTTCCCGGACACTATACTTTGTCCGGTCTGTAATGGGAGGCCATGATGGCGGATGTCGCGGAATTCCTGCAGGAGACCGACTTCGAAGCCGAGTACGCGATGGAGTCGTCTCTGAAGTGTCCCAAGTGCAGCGAGGAGATCTCAAACCTCTACGTCGTGCGGCTGCTGAGGGCGAAGGTCAACTTCACCTCGACTCTGCCGCGCAAGGGGTATGTGATCATCTGCTCCTCGTGCCGGGGGATCCTGTCGGCCACGCTCGGCAGCATCTAGACGTTCTCAGGGCGGCCGGTTCGCGCTTCCGGGCGGCAAGTGTTCCGATCCGGGCGGCAGGTACTCCGGCGGGCAGGCGTTTGTTCATACGGAGCCTCCCGGCCCCGTCCCCCCCCTCCTGCTGCGGCCCTTCTCCCGCACCAACGATCGTTTCTCTACCCTGCCGGTGCGGCCGCCTACCGTTTCCTGCCGCGCCTGCGGTATAGTGGTGCGGTGTGACCTCGATCGAACGCTGGACATTACTGTGGAGAGGCCTCCTGATGACGACGAACCGAGACATCGCCGTGGGATTGCTGCTGCCGGGCCTCCTGCTCTTCATTGCCGGATGCGCGCAGCCCGGAACGGCCAAAGAGCCCGCTGCGGACGTCGAGCTGGAGACCGAGCAGGACAAGATACTGTACGCCCTCGGCCTGTCGCTCGGCGGAACCGCCAAGCCGTACGAACTCAACCCTGAAGAAGTGGCGGTCGTGACCGCCGGATTCGTCGACGCCGTCAGCAACGCCGAACCGCGGCTCGATCTCCAGGTCTACGGCCCGAAGATTCGTCCCCTGGCGCAGCAGCGTATGACGGCGCGGGCCGAAAACGAGAAGGTCCGCGCAGCCGAGTTCCTGGCCAAAGCCGCCCAGGAAGAGGGGGCCGAGCAGGGCGCTTCGGGGATGGTCTACGTCGAACTCGAGAAGGGGAGCGGGCCGTCACCGAAGGCGTCGGACAAGGTGAAGGCCCACTACCACGGCACGCTGATCGACGGCACCGTGTTCGACAGCTCGGTCGACCGGGGCGAGCCGGTGATCTTCCCGCTGACGGCGGTGATCGCCTGTTGGACGGAAGGGCTGCAGAAAATGGCGGTCGGCGGCAAGGCGAAGCTGATCTGTCCGTCCGAAATCGCCTACGGCGATGCCGGCCGGCCCCCGGCCATCCCACCCGGCGCCACGCTGATCTTCGAAGTCGAGCTGCTCGAGATTCCGACAGGCTAGAGATGCGGACCGCCCATCCGGTCGCGCTGAGGGCTGCGGCGCTGCCCGCGGGGCGGATCCTCAGCGCCGGTGGTGAGGCGGGTCCGGAACCGGCACGTAGCACTCCGGGAGGCCGCTGATCATCTCCAGTCCCAGCACCAGGCGTCTGCCGTCCTCGTAGCCGCGGGCGACCCGGGGCGGCATCTCGGATTCCTGGTTGCTGGCCCGTGTGGCCCGGGGCCGCGGCACGCTGAGATCGATCGCCAGCAGTTGCGAGCACCTGTCGATCTCCATGTTGCGGGCCGCCTCGACTCCGCGGGAGAATCCGGACAGATAGGAGGGATCGCTGCTCACCCGCCCGGTGATCTCCTCGGTCACCTGCAGGGCTTCGTCAATGCGGGAGCGGACCAGGGCGTTCTGCTGCTCCGCCTTCCAGATGGCGTGCTCGGTGAGGGTCTGCTCGTAATCGGGCGGAAAGTCCTCCCGCTCTCGTCCGTTCCAGCGGCGCGAGTCCTGCGCCTGCTCCAGGGTGGCGAAGCGCTCCAGCAGCGGCGCCAGGGTTCGATCGATGCTCGAGACATCCTTTGATTTCACCATCTCGCGCGGGATCTCGACCTCCATCTCCATCTTGCAGGCGACTTCTTCATAGAGCGTGAACGGTCCCTCGTTGTACGGCGCCAGCAGCGGCTCGGGAAGCGACAGCAGGAGGTCGATCCGGCGACGCTTCACATCGATGCGCACCACCTTGGCCAGCTCGCCCTGCTCGAAGCGGTGGCCGCCCCGGCTGTTGACCAGCCGGCCGTTCATCCGGTTCGCCGTGTAGTGGCCGTTGCAGTTCGAATAGGTCTCCACCGTTGTCACCACCCAGGCGCCGAGCCAGCGGCTCTTCAGGCTGCGCTCGAGCTTGGAGGCGAGAGTGGAGACGGGGAAGATCATGACAGCGACGATCAGGATCGCGATGCGCTTCATCGAAAGGCCCTCCATCGGCTGCCGCACAAGAGGCCGGCGCGCGGCCGGGCAACCAGGCTCAACGTAGGGCCGGGCCCGGGGGGAGTCAATTCGGGGGCATTCCCCGGGGCGTGTTAAGCTGAGCGCCTCATGAAAGGTGACCTGTTTCCCCGGGAGCGATGCATTGTCATCGTCATTCTGCTGGCGATGGGGTGCATGGCGCCCGCCGCGGAATCGGACGCGGCGCGGCCGGAGGCCGTGGCCGGCGGCCCGCGGATGACGGCGCCGCCCGGCGCGCAGCCTTACGATGAAGAGTTGGGCCGCCGACTGGCCGAGGCGCTCGCCGCGCGCGGGCCCGGTTATGTGCCCCGCACGCACCACCTGGCGCCGGACGGCGCGCCGCTTTACACCAACCGACTCATACTGCAGACCAGTCCTTACCTGCTGCAGCACGCCCACAACCCGGTTGACTGGTACTCGTGGGGGGATGAAGCGTTCGCCAGGGCACGCGAGCTCGATCGCCCGGTGATTCTGTCGATCGGTTATTCCACCTGTCACTGGTGCCATGTGATGGAGCGGGAGAGCTTCGAAGACGGAGAGATCGCCCGCTACATGAACGAGAATTTCATCGCTATCAAGGTCGATCGCGAGGAGCGTCCCGACATCGACAGCGTCTACATGGCGGCGGTGCAGGCGATGACCGGACGAGGCGGCTGGCCGATGACGGTGGTGCTGACGCCCGATCGGGAGCCGTTCTTCGCCGGCACCTATTTTCCGCCCCGCAGCGGCGCCCGCGGCGCGCGAGAGGGGTTCTGGGAGATCCTGCACAAGCTGGAGGAGAGGTATCGCACTCAGCGGGATCAGGTGGTTGCGCAGGCCGGGCAGATGAGCCGCCGCGTGGCCCTGTCGTTGAGGGGCAGTCCGCCGGAGGGCGTGCCGGGAGCGGGGGCGATCGTTGAGGCGGTGCGGGCGCTGGCCGGCGCGTTCGATCCGACCAATGGCGGATTCAGCTCGGGGCGCAAGTTTCCCCGGCCGGTGACGCTGCAACTGCTGCTGCGCTATCACCGTCGCTCCGGCGATCCGCAGGCGCTCGCCATGGTTGTGACGACGCTCGAACGGATGGCGCTGGGCGGGATCCACGATCAGATCGGCGGCGGGTTTCACCGCTACACGGTGGAACCGACCTGGCTGGTGCCGCACTTCGAGAAGATGCTGTACGACAACGCCCAGCTGGCGATGGTCTATCTCGAAGCCCGCCAGGTGACCGGTCGCGAGGACTTTGCCGAGGTCGCCCGCCGCACGCTCGACTACGTGGCGCGCGAGATGGCGGCCGCCGAAGGCGGGTTTCACTCCGCCACCGACGCCGACAGTCCGGCGCCCACGGGCCACGACGAAGAGGGGTTGTTCTTCACCTGGACGCCCGGCGAGATCCGCGAGGTGCTCGGCGAACCGCTCGCAGCGCGCGTCATTGCCTGGTACGGGGTCACGTCGAAGGGCAATTTCGAGGGGCGCAGCATCCTGCACAGACCGCAGCCGCTCGAGCGGGTCGCCGCCCGCCTGAAGATCGGTCCGGCCGACCTCGACGGCAGCGTGGCGCAGGGGAACGCCCTTCTGTACGAGGCGCGGGCGAAGCGCCCGCCGCCGATCACCGACACCAAGGTGCTGACCGCGTGGAACGGGCTGATGCTGTCCGCCTTCGCGCGCGGCGCCCAGGTTCTGGGAGAGGAACGGTATCGCGAGGTGGCGATCCGGACGGCGCGATTCCTCCTCGACCACTGCCGCAAGGAGGATCGCCTCTACCGGACGTGGGCCGACGGACGCCCCGGCACACCGGGCGTCCTCTCCGACTATGCCTTCCTGGCGGCCGGCCTCCTCGATCTGTACGAGGCGACGCACGACCCGCAGTGGCTGGAGGAGGCGATGGCACTGCATCGCACCCTGCAACAGCAATTCTGGGACGCCGAGCAGGGCGGCTACTACACGACCGCCGCCGATGCGGAGAAACTGCTGGCTCGTGAGAAGCCGGGGTACGACGGCGCCGAGCCGTCCGGCAACTCGGTGGCGCTGCTCAACCTGCTCCGGCTGCACGAACTGACCGGCCGGAACCGGTACCGCGAGATGGCGGAGAAGGGGTTCGCGGCGTTCGGCCGCACCATGTCCCGCAGTCCGATGGCGGTGCCGCTGATGCTCTGCGCTCTGGACTATTACCTCGATCGGCCGAAGGAGATCGTGCTGGTGACCCCGGGGCCGAAGGCCGATGTGACCCCTTTCCTCGAGCGGCTGGCGGAGCGCTTCCTGCCGAACCGTGTCCTGGTGGTGGCCGACGGGCAGCGCGACCGGGAGCGTCTCGAGCGGCTCATACCGCTGCTGGAAGAGCGGGGCACGCGCGACGGCAAGCCGACCGCCTACGTCTGCGAGGGACGTGTCTGCAAGATTCCCACCACCGATCCGGAGGTGTTCAGCCGGCAGATTGCCGACGTTGCCCCATACGCCGGCGTGAAGCCGGCGCTTCTGCGACCGGGCACACCTCCCACCCCGTGGGAGTTCGATGCGGACGGCAATCGGCACTGGCACCCGGACCATCGGCACTGGCACGATGGCCCGCCGCCAGCGGCCGGCGAGCGCAAGTAGGAACCGGGAACGCCGGAGTGAAGAAGCGGAAGGCGAAGAAGAAGCATCCAGCGGCGCCCATCGGTCTTCTCCACGGCTATCTCCTCGACGGATCGGGGAGCAACCTCTGGACGCAGGCGGTGGTGCGGGCCCTCTGCCGGGCCGGCATCGACGTTCATCTCATCTGCCAGGAGCCCCACCCCGAGCAGTTCGAATTCATCACCCGCGCGATCCGCTACGACGACCGGGCGCAACCGGCCCTGCTGTTCCAGCGCGAGGCTCCCTACGAGGGCTCCTGCACCCTGCATCGCCCCGATCTCGGCGGCCTGCTCCCGGTCTACGTCGAGGACCGCTATGAGGAGCACCAGAGGGTGATCCCGATGATCAAACTGGATGACGCCGTCATCGAGGACTACATCGCGCGTAACGCCGCTGTGCTCGATCGCGTGATCGGAGAGCATGGCCTCACCGCCCTGCATGCCAATCACGCCGTCCTGATGCCGGTGGTGGCGCGGCGGGTGGCGAGGGACCGCGCCATCCCGTTCACCATCATGCCGCACGGCAGCGCCATCGAGTATGCGGTGAAACGCGATGCGCGATTTCACCGCATGGCGTCCCAGGCGTTGCGGCGGGCCGGGCGCGTGTTCGTCATCGGTGCGGAGATTCGCGCGCGGGTGAGCAGCGTCTTCCCCCGCGTCCCGGGGCTCGAAGAGAAGCTCGTCGACCTGCCGCTCGGCGTCGATGCACGACGCTTCGCGCCGATCGATCCGGCGGAACGCCGCGCCAGCATCGACAGGCTGCGGGAGTCGCTGCGTGAGATGCCCGATTCCCCCGCGCCCGAGGGCCCTGATGCAGATTGCGCCGCCAGGCTGGAGGCGCTCGACTGGACTACCGGAAAGATCGTTCTTTACGTCGGACGGCTCATCGCGGCGAAAGGCCCGCAGGCGGTCCTGGCTGCGCTGCCGGCGATCCTGCAGCGTGAACCGGAGGCCCGGCTGATCCTGGTCGGTCACGGACCGCTGCGCGGGCCGCTGGAACAGATGATCGAAGCGCTGCAGGCGGGCGATCGGGAGAGGCTGTACCAGGTGCTGTCAGGGTGCGACGGCGGCGTGGCCGGCGATGATGACCCGCTCCGGCACGCCCGCCTTTATGTCGAGCGGCTCGAAGCGAGGGGAGAGCTCACCCGTTACCTGAAGGCGGCGCGGCAGGGAGGTATCGGCCGGCGGGTCGTCTTGACCGGCTATCTGACGCACCGCCACCTGTGCCATCTCTTCCCCTGTTGCGACGTGGCGGTCTTTCCGTCGCTGGTGCCCGAGGCGGGGCCGCTCGTGTTCCTGGAGGCGGTCGCTTCAGGCGTCTTCCCGCTCGGCACCTACTTCGCCGGCATGGCCGCCAATATCGATGCGCTCTCCCGGGCGGTGCCGTCCGCCGTCTCCGACGTCATGAAGCTGCGCCGGGAACCGGAGCATCTGGCCTCCGACATCGCCTTGCATACGGTCCGGGCGCTGCGGATTGGTCGCGGCCACGCGGAGCGGCTGCGGCGTTCGGTGATACGCCGCCATGACTGGTCGACTGTGGCGGGTACGTTGGTAAAAACCCTGAATCGATTGCGCAGCGGAGCTACTTCCGCCAGAAGGCGGGAGTCAGGATGACGAGGACGGTATAAAACTCGAGGCGGCCGGCGACCATGCAGGCGCTCAGTACCCACTTGGCCAGCAGCGGCAGGTGGGCGTAGTTGTCGAGCGGCCCGACACCGGCCAGCCCCGGGCCGACGTTGAACATCGAGGCGGCCACCGCAGCAATGGCTGTGAGCACGTCGACCCCGACCGCCGCGAGCAGGATGCACGACACGAAGTTGATGACGAAGGCGAGGTAGACCAGGTTCAGCAGGCTCTGGATGGTCGCCTCGGGGATCACCCGCCCGCCGAGCCGGACGGCGAACACGCCCCGCCGCTCGACCATCCGCTTGAACTCCCGATTGACCACCTTCGCCAGGAGAAGGATGCGCGACGTCTTCAGGCCGCCCGTCGTCGAACCGGTGCAGCCACCCACGAACATCAGGGCGAGCAGTATCAGCTGAGGCAGGGGATGCCACACTTCGAAATCGTCGGTGACGTAGCCGGTGCCGGTCAGGATTGACCCGACCTGGAACAGGGCGCTGCGGAGCGCCATCTCCGTGTCGTACCCGCTTCGCCAGATCAGAACCACGGTGACGACCGCCGCGGCGCAGCCGAAGATGATGAAGTATCCGCGTAACTCCACGTCGCGATACACGGCGCGCGGCCGCCACTCGATCCAGAGGCGGTAGTGCAGCACGAAGCTGACGCCGGAGATCAGGATGAAAATCAGGATGATCGTCTCGATGAGAATGCTGTCAAAACCGGCGATGCTGGCGGTCCGAGTCGAGAAGCCACCGGTGGAGAGCGTCGAAAAAGTGTGACAGAGTGACTCGAAGCTGTTCATGCCGGCCCACCGAAGGGCGACGAACTGGGCGACGGTCAGTCCGAGGTAGATCTTCCAGAAGGAGAGGGCGGTCTCCGCGATGCGCGGCTTCAGCTTCTCCGACCTGGCGCCCGAGAACTCCGCCCGATACAGCTCCATTCCGCCATGCCCAAGGAGCGGCAGGATGGCGATACCGAGCAGGACGATCCCCATGCCGCCGAGCCATTGGGTAAAGCAGCGCCAGAACTGCAGCGGTCGCGGCAGCACCTCTATGTTGGAAAGAATGGTCGCCCCGGTCGTCGTGAAGCCGGATACCGCCTCGAACAGGGAGTCGGTGAAGCCGGAAAAATAGGGGGAGAAATAGAACGGCAGGGAGCCGAACAGGCAGGCGCTGCCCCAGGTTCCTACCACGAGGAGCAACCCCTCCCGCCGGCTCAGCTCGCGGGCATCCCGGCGGAAGCGCAGGAAGAGAAAGAGACCGGCGAGCGCCGTGGCGCCGAAGCCGATGACGAAGGAGCGGATGGAATCGCCGCCGTCGTGCAGGGCGAGGGCGAGCGGCAGAGCCATCGTGCCCGCGAGTGCGAGGAGAAACTGCCCGAGCACGTAGGCCAGCGCCCGATGGTGGATCAGGCCGATTCCCTCTTCGGTTCAACCAGGAAAGCCGACTCGAGCTTCGGCACGACGC
>CBDUYA010000105.1:0-9424 GCA_965371335.1 uncultured bacterium
GGCGGGGGCAGGATTTGAACCTGCGACCTTTGGGTTATGAGCCCAACGAGCTACCAGGCTGCTCCACCCCGCGTCGATGGCCGGATTATAGGATTTCCGTTGAGCGAGTGTCAATCCATCGCGCGCAGGTGAAGAGCCGGCCACCACGCCGAGGGCGCCTCTCGCCGCGCCCGGGCAGCCAGGATGGTTAACCGGCACTGCGCGGCGAGCCGAAGCCCGAAGGGTCGTGTGCCGCTCCCCGGCGTGGGCGGCAGGGGCTACACACGACTGAGGGGGGGGAAGGGTCTAGAATGGCGGCTCGTCGCCGGTCTCGCCGTCGGGGAAGAGAAAGATGATCTCGCCCGGGCGGCAGAGGCCAAGCTCCTGGCGGGCGATCGTTTCGATGCGGTAGGGGTTGTGCCGCAGGTCGTCGATCCCGGTCATCAGGGCCGCATTGCGCCCCTGCAGCGATTCGACGTCAAGTTCAAGGCGGGCCACCTTCGACCTCTGGCGGAATCCCTGAATCAATCCCATTTCTCCGAAAACCAGATTGAAGAGGACCGAGACCGCCAGGAACCAGTAGATGGTTCTGAGGAACCGGCGCCGGAACACGACGGCGGAAGCGGCTCGATTCATCGCTCCGCGGTGCACGATGCCAAGGCGGCGCGCCCCGGATAGCGCGCCCGGGAGCCGAGCTCCTCCTCGATGCGCAGCAGCTGGTTGTACTTGGCGACCCGCTCGCTGCGCGAGGGGGCCCCCGTCTTGATCTGGCCCAGATTCAGCGCCACCGCGAGATCGGCAATGAACGGATCCTCCGTTTCCCCCGAGCGGTGCGACAGCACGGTCCCAAAACCGGCGTGGCGTGCGGTGTCGATGGCG
Organism: uncultured bacterium; assembly: GCA_965371335.1. GTDB lineage: Bacteria > Acidobacteriota > Polarisedimenticolia > Gp22-AA2 > Gp22-AA2 > CBDUYA01. The sequence continues at coordinate 859 of CBDUYA010000105.1, forward strand.
CGCAGGGTGTCGGTCAGGGTGCCGATCTGGTTCGGCTTGATGAGAATTGCGTTGGCCGCTTGGCGGCGGATCCCCTCCTCGAGGATCGCCACGTTGGTGACGAACACGTCGTCACCGACGATCTGCACGGCGTCGCCAAGGGCCCGGGTGAGAGAGGTCCAGCCGTCCCAGTCGTCTTCGGAGAATCCGTCCTCGATGGAGATGACCGGATAGCGCCGCACGAGGCCGGCGTAGAAAGAGACCATCTGGTCCGCCGAGCGCTGTGGCGATTCTTCCGCCCGCAGCCGATATCCCCCTGCGTGACGTAATTCGTTGGCGGCGACGTCGAGGGCGATCCCGATCTGCTCGCCGGGTGCGTACCGGGCTGCCTCGATCGCCTCGATCACCACCTCGACCGCCTCGGTGTTGGAGCCGAGATCGGGCGCCCAGCCGCCTTCGTCTCCCTGTCCGGAGCGCAGCCCCCGCTTCTTCAGGATGCCCCGGAGGGCATGAAAAACCTCGGCGCCCATCCGCAGCGCTTCGCGGAAGTTCGCGGCGCCGGTCGGGACGACCATGAACTCCTGGATGTCGACGTTGTTGTCGGCGTGGGCGCCGCCGTTCAGGATGTTGAACATCGGCACAGGAAGATCACGCGCCGCCTCGCCTCCCAGATGAACATAGAGAGGCAACCCGCGGCTCGCCGCCGCCGCACGGGCGGCCGCCAGCGACACCCCGAGGAGCGCATTGGCTCCGAGCCGCGAGCAGTCTGGAGTGCCGTCCGTTTCCCGCAACCGGTGGTCGAGCGACGGCTGATCGGCCGGATCGAGACTCTGCACCGCCGGCCCCAGCTCCGCCCTCACGTTGTCGACCGCCTGCAGGACCCCCTTGCCGCCGAAGCGGCCGGGATCGCCGTCTCTCAGCTCGAGCGCTTCGCGCGAGCCGGTCGAAGCCCCTGACGGCACGGCGGCCCTGCCGTGGTGCCCGTCCTTCAGGTGGACCTCGACCTCGACCGTCGGATTGCCGCGCGAATCGAGGATTTCGCGCGCCACGACTTTCGTGATCTCCGCCATCGGCTAGCTCCTCATGATCAGATCCCGTGTGGCGCCGGCGAGGGCGTCGAGCTCCTTGGGAGAGCGGGCCTCCAGATAGCAGCGGATGAGCGGCTCCGTGCCGGAGGGCCGGAACAGGGCCCAGGAGCCGTCATCAAACAGGAGCCGGCGGCCGTCGATCAGATCGGTCTGCATGGTGCGCTTTCCGGCGAAATCGGCCGGCGCTTCTTCCAGGCGGCGCATCAGCCTCTCCCTGGTTGCCGGATCAGTATGATAATCGATCCGCCGGCTGTACAGCGGACCGACCTTCTTGTAGAGATCGCGTATCTGATCGCGCAGCGAGCGTTGGCGGACGGCGACCATCTCAGCGGCGAGCAGACCCGCCAGAATGCCGTCCTTCTCCGGCAGGTGACCGTGCAGGCTCATGCCGGCGCTCTCCTCGCACACCAGAAAGGCCCGCCCCGACATGAGGTGCTCGCCCAGGAACTTGAACCCGACCGGCGTCTCGTACAGAGGGCGATCGTAGTGGGCGCAGACGCGGTCCAGCAGGTGGGTGGTCGCGACCGATCGTCCGACCCCGCCGGGCAGCCGGCGATGCTCGAGGAGGTAGTCGGCGAGCACGGCGAGAAAGAGATTCGGGCTGATGAAGGCCCCCCCGGCGTCGATAATGCCGAATCGATCGCCGTCCCCGTCGGTCGCCAGGCCGAGATGGAGATGGCCGCGGCGCACCTGGCGGGCGAGCGGTTTGAGCTCATTTTCTCCGCAATCCGGGCCGCTCCCGCCGAACTCCGGATGGGGGACCCCATGAATGACCTCGACCGATTTCGTCACGCGCCCGAGAATGCCGTCGAGGAACCCGATCGAGGCCCCGTGACGCGGGTCGCAGGCGAGCTTCAGCCGCGCCTTGCGGATGGCGGGAAACCGGACGAGTGTCCCGAGGTGTTTGAAATAGGCGGCCCGCACGTCCTGCTCCTGGATGGTCGCCGGACGGGTCCGGCGCTTCGTCCTGCCGTGCGCCGGGGACGCCCCGCGAGGCGGCCCCGCGCCATTGACCAGCTTCTCGATCCGCGAAGTGACGCGCGGCAGGGCCGGCGCGCCTTCGGCGGTCGACAGCTTGAGACCGTTGTACTCGGGAGGGTTGTGGCTGGCGGTGATGTTGATGCCCGCCGCCCGCCGGCCGGAGACGATGGCAAAGGCCACCGCCGGCGTCGGCACCGGCGCCGGAGACACACGGACGGGGATGCCATGGGCCGCGATCACGCCCGCAACCTCCCGCGCGAACCGAGCGGAGAGAAAGCGGGTGTCGTAGCCGACGAAGACCCCTTTTCTGGCGAGACCATCGTCCTGCAGCGTCCGGGCGATGGCGGCGGCGACGCGACGCACGTTCACGATCGTGAAGTCGTCCGCGATGACGCCGCGCCAGCCGGAGGTGCCGAAGCGGATCATCTCCACGGCCTCACGATGGGGCGCGCCCGCTTCGTTCTTGACAGGTCCCGGATGTCGTTCCTATAATCACCCTCGTGCCGCAAAACGCTGTCGCCGTCGTCCTGTGTACCGCTTCCACCGAGAAAGAAGCGCTCAAGATCGCCCAGGCTCTTGTCCAGCGCGAGGAGGCTGCCTGCGTCAACATGGTGCCGATGATCCGCTCCATCTATCGCTGGAAGGGAAAGATATGGAACGAGGCCGAGCAGCTTCTGATTATCAAGACGACGCGGGCGACGCTGGCGGACGTCAGCCGGACCATTAAGGAACTGCACTCCTACGAACTCCCGGAGATTCTCGCCCTGCCGGTGAAGGATGGGGACGAGAGCGCCCTTCGCTGGATCTGCGATTCGGTCAAAGGGGGCCGGGAGAACGCCGACACCCCCTGAGCCGGCCTCACCGGTTGTTCAGCCGCCTGAAAGCGAGCTGAAAACACTCCATAATCGACAGGTTCTGCCCTTCCGCCGTCAGGTAGATCCGATCCATCTCCTGCATGTAGTTGCCGGGAGGCAGCTTGGGATGGTGGTTATGGATGAACTTGACGACGGCGCTCAGGTTTTCCGGCGGCATCTGCCCGCTGACAGCCAGCTCGGTCTTGATCTGCCTCGACACGGCCGTCAGGGTCAGGACGGCGCCCTCGACGAAGGTCTGGCGTTCCCGGTAGCTCATCTCCACCCAGCGGTCGAAATCGAGGGTGCTGCTGAGCGGCTCTCCCTCGAGCACGGCGGGGCGGAAGGGCCGCGCTTCCACGACCTCCGGCTCGACCGTCAGCTCCGGCTCCTCGAAGTCGGGCTCTTCGAACGCCGGCTCCTCCTGGGCGAGCAGGGCCGGTACCAGAACGAGGCCCGCCGCCGACAGCAGCAGGGCCGGTATCAGTGCTAGTTTCCTCATCTGAATCCTCCGCAGCAGCGCGGCGCCGGGCGCCCGCCGCCGGCCATTCTAACGGCCGTCGGGCGGTGCGGCAAGTGCGGTCCGGACAGGCCGGGCCGCCTCGAGGGCCTGGCGCAGATCGCCGATGATGTCCTCGACATCCTCGCAGCCGACCGAGACGCGCACCAGGTCGTCGGTGATGCCGAGACGCGCCCTCTTCTTTTCCGGGACCGAGGCGTGGGTCATGGTCGACGGTTGGCAGACCAGGGTCTCGATCCCCCCCAGGCTCTCGGCCAGGGCGCAGAGGCGCAGGCTATTATGGAAGCGGGGGACATCCGCTCCTTCCTTCAGCCGGAACGAAATCATGCCGCCGAACCCGCTCGTCTGGCGCCGGGCGAGATCGTGCTGCGGGTGATTCCTGAGCCCCGGATAGTAGACGCGCCGGACCATGGCGTGTCCGCTGAGAAAATCGGCCACCTGGCGCCCGTTGGCATCGTGCATCCGCATGCGCATCGGCAGGGTCTTGATGCCGCGCAGCAGGAGCCAGGAATCGAACGGTGCGAGGATCGCCCCGGCCGAGTTCTGCACGAACTTGATGCGCTCCGCATGCTCCTCTTGCGCCAGAATAATCGCTCCTCCGACGCTGTCGGAATGTCCGTTCAGGTACTTCGTCGTGCTGTGCACGACGATGTCGATGCCCAGCTTCAGCGGCTGCTGGAAGCAGGGGGTCATGAAGGTATTATCGACCACCGAAATGATTCCGCGCCGCCGGCAGAGATCGGCCACGGCGGCCAGGTCGGTCAGAATCATGAGCGGGTTTGTCGGGCTCTCCACGAAGATCATGCGGGTTTCAGGCCGCAGGGCGCCCTCGATCTGTTCCATGCGCGCGGTCTCGACGTAGCTGAACGCCAGCCCGAAGTCTCCCAGCACATGGGCGAAAAGACGGTACGTCCCACCGTAGACGTTGTCGCTCACGATGACGTGATCGCCCCCCTTCAGCAGGGTGGTCACCGTGTTGATCGCCGACATGCCGGAGGCGAAAGCGTAGGCGGCCACACCCCCTTCCAGCGCTGCCAGGTTTTCCTCCAGGGCTGAGCGGGTCGGGTTGATGGAGCGCGCGTAGTCGTACCCCTTGCCGACTCCCAGCGCGTCGTAGGCATAGGTGGAGGTCTGATAGATCGGGGTCATGATCGCCCCGGTCGCCGGATCCGGCCTGACCCCCGCGTGAATGGCGTCTGTGGCGATGCCCATGAGATACACCTCGTGTCGAAGAATCTCCCCGCGCGGCGCGCATGAGAAGCGTGCGGGGGAGGGGCGGAATGATATGCGGAGGCCGGGCGGGTGTCAAAAGAAAGGGCGGGGGGAAGCCCCCCCGCCCGGTGGGTGTTCGATGGGACGCTCTGACCGGCCCGGCTCGCGCCGGGCCGCGGGTCAGTGCTTCTTGTTCTTGCCCGAACCCTTGCCCGAGTTTTTTGCCGGCTTGGCCTGCGGTGTCTTTGCCTTGCCGTTGCGGGCCCGATGCTTGGCCGCGGTGAACTTCTCGATGGAGACGCCCTTGCCACGCTCGGACACGATGGTGTGCGGATTGACGCCATAGTGCCGGGCCGCGATCTGCAGCTTGGCGAGGCCGACGATGTCACCGTCCGACAGGGCGATGTGCCCGCCCTTCTTGTGCTTCCTGTAGTGCCCCCACGCCTTGCCATAGGGCGGGCCGGGATCGTGATCGAATCGGGCGAACAGGACGCCCGGGCCGATCTTCAGCCGGAACATGACGTCGCCCCAGGAGAGTCCCCGCAGGCGCAGATCGAGCACCTTGCCCGCCGGCACGCCCGAGGCGTGGGACAGGAACAGGACGACCGGGTAATCGTCCTCGGGATGCCGGCAGCGGCGGACGATGACGGTCGCCTCCTGCTCGGGCGGCGCGAAATGGTCGTTGGTGACGTTCAGGAAGATACGCGCGTCGTCACCAACGTTGAGGCCGACGGTGACGTCGTAGGACACCTCGGCCCGGGCGAGTCCTGCCGCCGCGGTTAGGGTGAACAGCATGCAGGCGGCGTAGCCGACGATCCGCCACCCATCGATTGCCCTGTCTCGATCTCGGTTCATAACCCCTCCGGCGCATGATGGATCCGCGCGACACCCGATCAATCTAGGGCCGGGTGGAGGGGTAGGCAACACCGCAGCCGGATGCCCTCGAGGGGAGCGCCGGCGCTGTGGAGAGGCGGAATGGGCCGTGTTCAGCGGGTTTCGATCACCAGAGAGAACTGGTTGGACTGTTCGAGCCGCGCGGTGACATGATTGAAATCGACCGTGAACTCCGCCGAGTCGCCTGGGTCGATGGTGCCGATCTTGGTGCCGGTCGTTCCCGCGCCGATCGGACGGCCGTCACGATCGTAAAGAACCACCGCCACGCCGATTTTCACCTGGCGCGTCGAGCCGTTGACCAGTTTGACGGTCGACTTGTACCCGGTCTTGACACCCATCACGGTGGAGGGCCAGTCGAAGCGGATCCGCTCGGCCCGGACATCGGCCACCGCCAGGTCGAGCGTCAGCCACTTGTTCCCGGCGAAGCGGAAGCGGGCCGAATTGGTCGCCGCGGAGGCCGGCGGGACGAGCGTCATAAGCAGGCCGATGAGGAGAGCGGCGCTCAGCAGGCGCCTCGATCTGGCAAGCTCATGAGCCGACGATGATGTGTGGTGCATGGCGTGCCCTCCTCAATCCTCGAACTGGATCTGCTTCACCGAGGAATTGACGATGAAGATCCGCGTGTTGTTCTCCTTTGGATCGGCGGGAATGAAAAAGAAGCCGAGGTTGTCTGCCGAGTACTGCTCGGTCACCCCCCAGATCTTCTCGCCGTCCTTGAACTCGACGATGGTCTTCTGGCCGGCGGGGGCGGATTCCCCGAAACGCTTGGCGCGATCCACCTGGCGCCGCAGGAACCCGTAATCCCTGACGTAAAAGAGCGCCTTAAGATCATCGAGACGCACGGTGGTCGGGATCCCGCCTCCCTCGCTCGGCAGGAGATGAAACGAATCGACGTCGGGCCGGAAATCGTGGGTGTATCCCTTCTGGGTCCGGCCGTCCCTGAAGTGCGCGACGATCTTCTCCTCCATCCATGCCTCCTCGCTGAAGAGTGGCTGCAGTCGGCGTCGGTCGCCCCGCAAGCAGGCGTGGCGTGCTAGCGGCTCGACGTGATTCTGGCGTTCCCGTCGTCACAGGGAATCCCCAAGTCGGTGGGGAACCTGAGTATCGCACAATCTCCGCTTTGCGCGGAGCCGGAGACCAACGTCAGTGGCGAGCCGAGCGGATCTTCAATCACGTTCGTGACGTTAAACCCGAGCCGCAGAAGCGTGACGGTGCCTGGCAGATCGAACGTCTCGCATAGTCCGATACTTCCCGCCAGGCCGAGGAAGAGTTCCCCGGTGATGTTCTCGTCACCTGGTGGCGGGCAAAACGGAGGCCCCGTTGTCGCCGGAAGGTCGCAATCCATGTCCTGAACGCAGACAGTGCCGACTTTGGTGGGAGGGGCGGAGCAGACGTTCGTCATCAGGTCGCACACCCCGGCCGGATGCTTGCCGCAATACGTGGCGCCCGATCCGCACTCACCGAAGGGGTTGAAGGTCCTGCCGTCCGCCTCGGGAGTTTGCATCAACCCGGCGAACTTGATGAGCGTCGGATCGAAGCTGAAATGGAGTGTGAAGGCGTCGAATTCCTGCGCGAAGGTCATCTTGAGGTTCACGTCAATGGTGACCAAATCCCCGCTGGCGCCGACACGCTCCAGGAAGACAACCGGGTCACCGGCGACCGGGTCGATGGTGATATCGGCATTGATCTCCAGAATCTGCACGCGGTTCGGGTCGCTGCTCCCCCCGCAGGCGGTGCCGAGCAGGACGAGGAGCAGGGCAAGAGCGGCGACGATCGACAGACGATGCCCCGGGGCTGCGAGTGACGGTTTCCAGCCGGGCTGCATGCGGTGTGGTTGCCTCCGAAGATCCTCAAAGGTAAGTATACCGGGGCGATCCGGAGGGTGCAACCGGATCGAATCGGGAGCGGCCGTGCGGTGCGGCGCGGTCACCGCGATGGCCGGCGGCCATTCGCCCGGCGCCATCCTCACGGTCGCGACCGCCGGGCGCGCTCAGCCATCTCCATGCCCTGCAGCGCGGCGGGCGAGCCGGGGTTGAGCCGCAGGGCCCGCCGGAACCGATCGCGCGCCGCGGCGGGGTCGCCGAAGGCCAGCTTCAAATAGCCGAGATAGACGTAGATGTGCTCTCTTTGGGGGGCTTCGGACAGAATGCGCGCCTCGTCAGCGGCCGCTTCGTCCAGCCGCCCGGCGCGCGCCAGCGCCTCGATCCGCATGACGCGCGCCACATATCCCCCCCCCTCCCGGATCGCGCGCGCGCTCTCGGCCAGCGCCGCGATCGCCTCCTCCGATGGCAGCAATCCGGGTGCGAACAGGGCCGGGTCGAGGAGCCGGTAGCCGTCGCTCTCGGCCAGCGCCGCTGTCGGGCCGGAGGCCTGCAGGTAGACGGTCGCGGCATCGTCGAAATAGACCGGCCTCCAGCCGCCCAGTGCATGGATCGCCCGCGCCGTTAGCACCATGTCCTGCCGCGGCCACTCGAGAACGATGATCGAGGCGTCGAGCCGCTCCAGCATGGCGCGCAGGGCGTCGGATGACCGGAGGGCCCGGAGATACGCGTCGTAGAGCGCTTCGCCGTAGACATCGTTACGCGAATCCATGCCGACCCGCACCGCGGGGTGCAGACGGTAGACGAGGTAGGCGCCGGCGGCATAGGTGTTGAAGATATTGCCGCGCAGATCGTTGCGCTCCAGGTAGTCGGCGGCGCCAACCGGCACTTTCCACCCCAGTCCCAGCCCGAGGTGGCGCCGGTTGGCCTCTCCGAACGCATAGCCCTGCGTCGCGAACCAGCCGCTGGCCAGGAGGAGGAGCACCGCGATGGTCCGGAGAGGGGCGCGGCCGGCTGCCGGGCGAGGGCGGCGGACCGCCCAGGTTGCCGCCGCGCAGACGCCCGGGAAGGTGGCGAGGGCGAAGTCGGTCACGTTCCGGTTCATGCGCAGGGAGAGGACGAGCAGCGCCAGGAAGAGCAGGATCGGGAAGGCCCCGAACGGCGGCGGCGTCCGTCGCCGCCGCCATACCACCACGGCCGCCGCCAGCGCAGTGATTCCCC
>CBDUYA010000106.1:0-9370 GCA_965371335.1 uncultured bacterium
CTCGGCCGGTGAAATCCTGCACAGCCACCTGGATGAAAGGCGACCTGCCTTCGATGACGGCACCATTGTCGAACTGCACCCACTCATCATTCAGATGCTGGAGCGCAATCCGACGAAGCGTCCATCATCCGCCCTGGAGGTTATCGAGCAGGTGAATCGCATTGCGGCGCCCCGGGGGTTCTCGCTGCGGACGCCGGATACAGTGTGCGCGAACCTTGAGAGCATCCCTCTCGTAGATCGTGAGGCGGTGTCTGAACGGCTGCTGCGCAGGCTCGACTCGCTGTGTCGAACCAATCGTCCCGGCACGATCGCATCTATCGTGCTGCGAGGGCCTCTCGGGATTGGCAAGACCCGTCTCATCGAGGAATTCCTGCTCGCGGCCCGTCTGAGAGGGGCCGACACGCTGCCCATGAAAGGCTACTCCACTGCGGACCTCGCGCGTGCCCTCGATCTCATGGAGAGCATCGGCGCCACACGCTACCCGTCGGTGCCTCTGATCGTCGCTGTCGATGAGCCGCCGGTCGACCCGTTCGTCCTGCCAGCCCGAATCCACAAATCACTCGGTGGGGTCTCACGCTCGGTGCTCATCATCTCGACACAAGAATCGTCCCCGACCGATTCCCCTTCCGCACCTATCTCAACCGATGCTGCACGCCACGCACAGACAGAGGTGGAAGATATTCAACCGATCTCTGTCGGCGGAATCGACCAGGCGCTCACATGGGCCTTCGAATCGAGCGCGATCGCCGAAGGTTGCTCCGCCAGGCTCCATGCTCTTTCAGGCGGGAATCCCCGGATCACCTGGGAACTTGTGAAGCACCTCCTGGCGAAAGCTGCTCCGGATCGATCCCGTCACGCGCCGCTTAAGATCGATGACATGTCCATTCATCCGCTCCCCAGACCGGCCGAGGAGGTTCTCAGTCGTTGGACGCTGGCGATTCCGGCCATCGATGCCCCTATGATGAACGCCCTCGCTGCATCAGAGGAGACGCTCTCACTTTCGGATATGGCGGGCCTCACCGGCGGCCAGCCGAAAGAGTGGGTGAAAGCGCGGTGCATCAATCTCGAAAATGCCGGCCTGCTCCGAAGAGTCGACAGGGAGGGTGAGTCTCGATTCATGATCCCGGCAGAGCTTTTTCGACGTCACCTGGTCGCGCGACTCGGCGATGGCGAACAACGACAACTCCACGAAGCGCTCGGCCGCTGGCACATGCGGCAACCGGGAGAGCCGGATGCGGCGATGCGGGCTGCACCTCACTTGGTGGCGGCCGGATTGCAGAGCGAGGCACTGCAATCGTATTTGGCCGCCGCCCGAACAGCCACGAGCCGTCATGGCATCATGCAGGCGGTCAATATGTACGAACGGGCACTTCAGCTCTGTCCGGCCGAGCCGATCCAGAGAGCTGATCTGGTTCTGGCGCTTGCCTCGTTGCTGAATCGGGTCGGCAGGGCATCGGATTCGTGGGATCTGCTAGATCAAGTCCTCAAGTATCCGCGACTATCCTTGATTATCCGTGTCAAGCTTCTCATTAGGAAGGCAGTGGCGGCTGAGAAACTCGGCAGATTTCCATTAATGAAGAGCCTGTCGAAAGATGCCCTCCTTCTGGCACAAGAGCATTTACACGAGGTCGAATCAGTTGAGCCGCTGAGCGCTCTCGGATCGTCTATGTGCTGGCTGGAGCAGTGGGAAGAGGGAAAGCGAGCGCTGTTCCGTGCAGCCCACCTTGCCAGACGCCATGGAATGCGCGCCTCCGCGGCCGACGCTCTGCGATCCGTCGCACTCGCCCACTGGCAGACAGGTGAGTACCGCCTCGCATTGAACTACGAGCGCCGACGCCTCCGCCTCCTGCCAAGAGAAAGCCATCCCTGGCCGCAGGCCACAGCCCGCTCGAACATCGGCATCCTGCTGGCGGATCTGGGGCGCTACCGTGCGGCCCGTCGCTACCACCGCGAGTCGTTGCATGTTTCGCGACGGTACTCTTTCCTCCCACACCTGGCAGCAACACACGTCAATATTGGTGAGACCCATCGTTCGCAGGGATCCTGGGCGCGGGCACTCTCCGAATACAGGAAGGCGCTGCAGGTGCTAGGCGATGCCGGATCGGAGCATTCAACCCTCGTGGCACGCGCGAATGCATCTCACGCGCTGGTCAGGACCGGCTACATCCAGGAGGCGATCGCCCGACTACGGCACAATCTGGGGCGATTCTCCTCATCGGGAGCCCGGCAGGTCGCCTGCATCACGTTCCTCGGTTGGAGTCACATTCTTCATGCCGTCGGCCGGCTGCGCCTCGCTCATAAGGTGGCGGCGCACGCCTGCTCGCTCGCCGAGGGGGCGCAATTGTGGAACATGTTGCTCGAGTGCAAGACGCTCATGGCACTTGCACTCGGGAGATGGGGGAAGGCCAGCCTGGGCAAGTCCCTTCTGCAGGATGCCCTCCGGCAATACGAAGATCGCGCCCCCTTCGACGCCCGGCTGGCCGCCCGGCTGGCACTTGCCGAGATCGATCAGCGTCTCGGCTGCGCGGCCGGGGCGACGGTATCTGCCCTGGATCCGATACTCGCGTTATCCCGCAAGAAGCGCATGCGCTGGCACCTGGCCCGGGGTCTGATGTTGAGGGCGCATTCGTATCTTGCATCGGGGCGTTGCGACGAAGCGGAGCGCGACCTTCTCGAGGTCCTGGACAGCGCCCGCAGCGCATCGGACCGATCGGTTTTCTGGCGGGCAGCCTATCTCCTCGGACGCGTTCATGAACAGGCACTTCGGTACGAACAGGCCCTGGCCTCCTATCGTGAGAGCACGCTCACGATTCACGAGCTCGAGATGAATCTCGAATACGAACGATTCAAAGCGGCCTTCGTTCGGCAGCCGGAAATCATCGAAGCCAGGGAGAGATACCAGCGTCTCAAGTCGGAGGTCGGAAAGAAGGCCAGGAACGATGTTGTCGCCCTTCACCGCAGCGAACAGGTCTCACGCAAGATGCTCGCCTCATTGAGCGCCATCGGCCAGTCGCTTGCGTCCATTCTTGATCTCGATCAACTCCTCGAGCGCCTGCTCGATCTCGCCATCGACAATGTCGGAGCGGAGCGCGGCGTCGTATTCCTGGTTGATTCGTCCACGGGAGAGATGCAACCCACGAGTGCGCGGGGGGCATCCGGCGAATCCCTCGTTGATATCTCTACCTACAGCCGGTCCGTTATCAGGCGTGCAGCGAAGGGGGAGGCCCTGGTCACTCTCGACGTCGGCAAAGACCCCACTCTATCGGGGTATGAGAGCCTCATTCTTCACTCGATCAAGTCGATCCTCTGCGTTCCTATGCGGGCGCAGGGGGTGGTAGTGGGTGTCATCTATCTCGACACCCGGCGGGCGGCTCAGCTATTCACGGAAAAAGAGCGCAGCTTCGTCGAGTCGTTCGCCAGTCAAGCGGCCATCGCTATCGAGAACGCCCGGGTGTTCGGCCGCATGCGGGAAGACAACCTGCGACTGCGCAGAGAAGCCCGCCAGCGCTTCGACAACCTCATAGGAACCAGCCCCGCCATGCACCGCCTGAAAGAGATGATTTCCAGCGTCCTCGACAACGAATGCAACGTCCTGATCTCCGGCGAGAGCGGGACAGGCAAGGAGCTGGTGGCGCGGGCAATTCACTATCATGGACGGCGTCAGGCAAAGCCGTTCCTGACCATCGATTGCGGGGCTCTGCCGGACCATCTTCTCGAGGCGGAGTTATTTGGCCATGCACGCGGCGCTTTCACCGGAGCCGATCGCGAGCGGACCGGCCTGTTTGAGGCGGCGAACGACGGCACTTTGTTTCTGGATGAGATAACCAATACTTCGCACTCTCTTCAAGCAAGGCTCCTGCGTGTCTTGCAGGAACGCGAGGTGAGAAGACTCGGCGAGAACACGCCACGGCGGGTTAATGTGCGTATCATCGCGGCAACGAATTCCGACCTCAAAGCCCTGATGCAGCAGGGACGGTTCCGGAACGACCTCTATTACCGCCTCAATGTGATGAGCATCGAAGTACCCGCACTTCGACAGCGCCGGGAAGATATTTCGCTCCTTGCGCATCATTTTCTTAATCTCCTCGCCCGACGCGGGCAACGATGCAAGAGACTCACACCGGGCGCACTCGCGGCGCTTGGCAGATATGGCTGGCCGGGCAACGTGCGGGAACTGGAGAATACGATCGAGCGGATCTCAGTTCTGAGCGCGGATGACGTTGTAGGAGAGGCCGATCTTCCCACGGAAATCATTGGCCAACCGGCGATGCACGACTCCCGCATCTCCGAACGGCGCAAGACGGGTGAGCAAGTAATGATCGAAGAAGCACTCGGGCACACGGGCGGCGACAAAGCGAAGGCGGCGCGCCATATCGGCTGGAATCGCCAGAAGCTCTACCGGCGGATGAAGGCCTACTCCATTCCGACGAATTTCGGGAAAGCCGCCTGAGCAACGGGCTATCGATGCGGACCGGAGAGGAGATGAGCGATGACTGACCCTCGTTCGAGTGCCTATCTCTGGTTGAGGCGAATCCTCGGCGTCGCGCTGTTTCTTGTCTTGTTCCCATTCACCTGGATGTTGATCCAGATCCCGCTCCTCGGCGTGTGGTACGACAACCAGAAGAAGGAGGTCGGCGAGGCCGTCGCGGAGAATTTCCCCGTACTGGTTCTGACCCAGGCCGGGGACGGTACGCATGATCCGTGGATCCTCTACTACAGTGAATTGGCGCAATTCCGGCGCGATCATCCCGCTATGTCGAGAGCCGGAAGCCGGGACGACAGCGCATCAAGGTCGAGGCGCGGGTGGAGGGCGAGGAGGACTCGAACGTCGGCTGGTACGAGGCAACCGGTGAGGGGGCATCACTCCCCTCTTCCATCAGTCGTACAACCGCGACGCCGTCGGCACCGAGGCGCTGATCATCGGCTTCCTGGCCAATTCGGCGTTCTGGGGTATGTTGATCTACGCTCGCCTCGACGGCCGAAAGAAACGGCAGGCGAGGAAGGAGCAGCTGAGCCGGCCCCCGGGTCAGGGGCAGGGCAACGCCAGCGGCCGTGGCGGACCGGCCGATTGGTGGCCGATCGACCCCTCGCCGCAGACCGTCTCCCCCGAAACAAAGTAGTAGAAACCGCCCGCCAGCGGTATCTCGGCGTCGCTCGCCTGCGGCAGCAGCAGCGCTGATGCGAAGCAGGTGTGGTTGTACTGCCAGCTCCCCGCGCCCATCGTCCCCCGGTAGAGGTTGTAGGTGTCGGCCGAGCCGGAGTCGGTCCACGCCATGTCATGGTCGTTGAGGAACTGCAGATCGAGGGCGATCTCGGGCGCCAGGCAGAGGGCGCAGCGGTCACCCCCGCCGTCGCCGTCCGTATCGACCTGGGCGGGATTGAAGACACTGACACAGTTGTCGCAGGAGTCGCCGACCCCGTCGCCGTCGCCATCCGCCTGGGCGGCGTTCGGCACCGCCGGGCAGTTGTCGTCCGGCAGGGCGAGGCCGTCGCCGTCGGCGTCACCGTCGAGAAACAGGACGTAGTAGGAATCTTCGTTGTCGCAACCGCCGCCGCTGCAGTCCCCTTCCACGCTCGCCGAGTACTCGCCCGCCACCAGCGAGGCGATCAGCGCCGGATCGGGAGTGGTGGAGTTCGACGCGACGACACCGCCGGCGTCGTTCAGGGAGAGCGTCCCCACGAGGAGAGATACCAGATCCTCGCGCGCATCGAGGTCGGCGTGCAGGTCGGCCGCGGCCGGCAGGGTGAAGCGGAAGTGGTCTGCGTCACTCGCCGTGCTGACCACGCCGCTCACCGCCCGTGGCAGTGCGATCGGCATCCCGTCGGCGAAGGTGTCGTTGCCGGATGCCGGCCCCAGCTCGACCGACATCTGATAGAAGGTGTTGGTGGTGCCGACGAACGACCGCAGCTCACGCGCCATGATGAAGTAGGTCCCGTCCGCCGGCAGGGCGAACTGCAGGAACGGATCTTCAGGGTCGGTCGAGGTGTAGGCGTCCTGGGCGAGGAGCGTCTGGGCGGCGTCGAACAGACTGAGGACGATTTTGGCGGGCGGATTGGACGGGTTGAACACCGCCGAGTCGATGTCGACCGTCACCACCTGCCCGGTCGTTCCCGCGAAGGAATAGAAGTCGATATCCCCCGCCGGGAAGATCAGGGTGTCAATCGAGGGAAGCAGCGGCGGCACGATCGGCGAAGCCTGGGCGAAGGTATCGTTCGCATCGATTTCAATCGACAGGACGTAGAGGTAGTCGATCCCTCCCTCAACCGGGCTGAGGTCGCGCACCGAGATGTAATAGCGGCCGTCGGCGGGGACCTCGAACGTCGTCATCGGATCGTCGAACTCCCCCAGCGACTGGGCCGACGCCAGGACGGTCACGCCGTCGATGTCGAGGATCTCCAGCAGAGCGCTCAGTTCGGAACCGGCCTTATTGCCGGCCCGGAATCCCCGGGCCAGAACGTCGGCCTTCAGGACCTGCCCGGCATCGACCGCCACGGCGTAGAGATCGACGTCGCCCGGCGCCCCGATCGTCCCGCCGATGCTCGCCGCCGCCACCACCGGCTGGGCCGCAGCAGCCGGGTCGTTCGGCTCGACTTCGCGGCGCAGGTCGGCAAAGGCGGGGGCGAGCAGGCCCGAGGCGGCCAGCAGGCCGGCGCCGCAGCGCAGCACGAAGCGGGATGGGTTGAGACGTTTCATCAGCGGCTCGATGGCGGAAGGAGACCGCGCGCCAGATCGCGCAGGCCGCGATTGCGAACCTCGACCATGTCGCAGCATTCGAAGGTGGCGCCGGCGGCCCGGCCGGCAACGCAGATCGGCGCCGAATGCCCGTCGGGGACCCCCATCAGCATCGCCAGGACATCGCCGGCATCACCGTCTTCTCGCGTGGCGGGGTTGCCGTCCGACGGCCGATCGAAGCGAACGACCAGCTCAGACATACCGTTCGGCCGATCGAGACGACGCCACGGGTCGGCGAGATCTTCGACGGTGCGGCCCTCCCAAACGCGCTCCCCGATGCCCTCATCGGTCGCCGACGGCGCCGGCAGGCGGAGACCGTTGACCGAAGAAACATAAACACCAGGCTCGATCGCTTCGGCCGTCGAGCAATGCGTCGTCTTTTTGCCGAAAAAAGAGCGCAGCTCGATCCGCACCGTCAGTGGCCCGGCCGGACGGCTGACGTCCAGAACCGCGGGGGCGATGCGGCAGGCGGCGGCCGCGGCCTGCCCGGCCGGGGTCGCGGCGGACTCACCGGACGTGGCGGCCACCGCGGTCGCCCCGCGATCAGGGGGACCGGCGGCGCCAAGGGCGCCCGATAGAAGAACGGCGGCGGGAAGACCCGCCGCCGTCCGAACGATGAACCGCAACCGCTTCAAGGTATCACCGGTTGCCGTGGTTGGTGACCTTCGCCTCACCGCAGCACTCGAACACCACGCCGTCGATCGTGCTGCTGAAGCAGATCGAGACGGTGCTGTCGTTAACCACATCGGAAAGGAGGGCAAACATCTCCTGCCGGCTGCCGTCCTGGGTGCGGCAGTCGCCGTCCGCCTCGCCGTTGAACTTCAGGTCGACGTCGTTCCCGGTCACCTGGCGATCGGCGAGGTTCTCGAAGATCCCGGTCTCGCCGAGGAAACCGTTGATCGGATCGGGGCACTGCCGGGTCGACGGATCGGGCAGCACCTGGTTGCCGGCGCGCGAGATCCAGGCCTGGGCGATTGAAGCAGGGTCGAGCGCCACCGGGTTGGCGGCATCGCAGGCGTTCACCAGTGACGCGAAATTGAACTTGAATGCCGTCGACTCGGTGGTGACATTGAAGTTCGTCAGCGACAGAGAGCAGGCCGCCACCGGCAGGAGCGACTCGTCGGCCGCACCGTTGCAGTCGTTGTCGAGGCCGTCGCCGCAAACCTCCGGCAGCGGCTCGATATTGCCGACACAGACGATAGCGCCGCCGGTGCAGGCGGTCAGGCCGAACTGGCAGACGCCGACGTCGGTCGAGCCGCATTGGTTCCCGCCGCCGGGGTTGCCATCGTCGGCGGTCCCGTCGCAGTCATTATCGACGGCGTCGCAGACCTCCGCCGCGGCCGGGTTGATCGAGGCGTCGCCGTCGTTGCAGTCGCCGGCGCAGATGCGGAAGCCATCACCGTCCACATCGGCCTCGTCGGCCGGAACGGAGCCATCGCAGTCGTTATCGATGCCGTCGCACAGCTCCGGCGCCCCCGGGAACGACGTTGCATCGGCGTCGTCGCAGTCACCGTCGCAGATACGGAAGCCGTCGCCGTCCCCGTCGGACTCGTCGGCCGGGATGGCGCCGTCGCAGTCGTCATCGACGCCGTTGCACAGCTCCGTGGCGCCCGGGAAGATCGTCGCGTCGTTGTCGTTGCAATCCCCCTCGCAGGGGGTGAAGCCATCGCCGTCGGCATCGACTTCGTCGGCGGGAATGCCACCGTCGCAGTCGTCGTCCAGGCGGTTGCACGCCTCGGCGGTCGGGAACACCGACTGAACGCAGGTGATCTCGGCGACATCGCAGAGGGTCTCACCATCGGCGCAGACACCGAGCAGGTCGGGCAGGTTGCACGCCTCGCCGCCGTCCGGATTGTTCTCATCGATGCTGCCGTCGCAGTTGTCATCGAGGCCGTTGCAGACCTCGGTGCCGGCCGGATTGATGTCAGGGTTCTGGTCCTCGCAGTCGGACAGGGTGAGATCGTCGTTGCAGAGCGGCCAACCATCCCCATCCACATCGATGCTGCTGTCTCCGACCGGCAGTCCCTCGTCGATCAGGCCATCACCATCGTTATCCACACCGTCACAGCGTTCCGCCAGAACGGCGCAGGCGACCTTGATGACCGACCATCCCGTTTTTCCGCGCAACTTGGTCGGATCGGGATCGACGTCAAGCTTGGGGATGACATCGAGCGTCACATCTTTGAAGGGCGGGAAGGTGAACCCCGCGTCAAGGGAGCTGGAGGCGAGCATGCGCAGGTCGGGATCGAAGTCGCCGTCCTTGACCATGATCATCTCGGTCTCGCCCGAAATGGGGGAATCGATGGTCAGCACGGTGCAGGGGAACGGGTCGCCGAACTTCGACGGCTCGTAGCCGAAGGGCAGTATCGGTTGGGCCGGCCCGTGCGGCGCATTGCTGCAGAAGGAGGGGCCGGGCGGGGTCAGGTCCTCGTTGTTGACGAAGAAGTTGAGTCCGTCGGCGCAACAGAGGACCTCTTCCAGGGTCGGTCCCTGGGGCAGATTGCGGAAGTTCAGGCAGAGCTCGCAGGAGTTGCCGGCGACGTCGCTGACCAGCACCTTCCCCACCGCCTCAGCGTTGGGATCCCCAGGCTGGACGCGGAAGGTGGCGAACGGGTCGCCCGGGGCGAAGGGATCGAC
>CBDUYA010000107.1:0-9232 GCA_965371335.1 uncultured bacterium
CACGGTCGTCGATAACCGTGCCGCTGCCCGTCTGGCGCCGGGCTGCGACGCCCCCCGCATTCCATTCCCCCCCCCCGGGTGCCGCCGGCTCTTCGTTGAGTAAAGGTGGTACCGCCGGCTGTCCGTCGATCAGCACACGGTGATACCTTATGCCTACCCGTTCTGCGGAGGAGAGGTGTGTCGGAGGTCATTCGCGCCAGAGGCGTGACCAAACGCTACGGATCGATGGTCGCCGTGAACGGCGTCGATTTCGTCATCCGCCAGGGGGAGTGTTTCGGCTTCCTCGGTCCGAACGGCGCGGGCAAGACGTCGACGGTCAAGATGATCCACTGCTTCTCGCCGTTGAGCGATGGCGATCTGAGGGTGTTCGGATTGAGCGTGCAGCAGGACCAGCGCGCTATCAAGACCCGGATCGGCGTGTGCCAGCAGGAGGACAGTCTCGACCCCGATTTCTCCGTGCTGAAGAACCTCCTGATCTTTGCTCGCTACTTCGGAATACCGTACCGGATCGCCTACCGCAGGGCGCAGGATTTGCTGGAATTCATGGGGTTGTGGGACCGCCGCGACAGCCGGATCCGGGAACTGTCGGGTGGCCTGAAACGCCGTCTCGTGATCGCACGCGCCCTGATCAACGATCCTGATCTTCTCATCCTCGACGAGCCGACCACCGGGCTCGACCCGCAGTCCCGGCACCTCGTGTGGGACCGGATCCGCACCCTGCGCCGGCAGGGAAAGACGATCCTCCTGACCACGCACTACATGGATGAGGCCCAGATCCTCTGCGATCGGCTGGTGATCATGGATCACGGAAGAATCCTGGTGAGCGGCCGGCCGGGCGATCTGGTGCGAAGCCGCGTCGGCCGGGAGGTGGTGGAAATCTGGGGCCACACTCCGGGCCTCATCGAGCACGCGCGCCGCAGCGGCTGGAGTTTCGAGATCGACGGGGAGCGGCTGTTCGTCTACGCGGAGCGGGGCGGCGAGGTTCTCGCGAAAATCGCCGGCCGCTTTCCGACCGAACGCTGCACGGTCCGCGCCGCAGGGCTCGAGGATCTTTTCCTCAAGCTCACCGGACGGGAGCTGCGCGAATGATCGCGATGGTGCGCAACATCAGCGCCCGCTCCTGGCGCGTCTGGCAGCGGAATCGCGACGTTTATCTGGTCACCTGGAAGACCAACCTGGTCCCTCCGCTGCTCGAGCCGGTGCTCTACCTGCTGGCGTTCGGCCTCGGCGTTGGTGCGCTCATCAAGGAAGTCTCCTACCGGGGAGAAGTGATCGGCTACGCCGCCTTCATTGCGCCGGGCCTGCTCGCCACCCAGGTCATGTTTCAGTCGTTCTTCGAGAACACCTACAACACCTTCGTGCGCATGTATTACCAGCGCACCTTCGACGCCATCGTCACCACGCCGCTCACGCTGGAAGACATCATGGCCGGCGAGCTCCTCTGGGGCGCCACCAAGGGGATGGTCGGCTGCAGCCTCATGATGATCGGCATCAGCTTTTTCGGCCTGCTCAGCTGGCCGCACGCTCTGCTGATCGTGCCATTTTCGTTCCTCGCCGGCTTGTTCTTTGCCGGGGCGGCTCTCTGCTTCACGGGGATCGTGCCGGGGATCGACTCGTTCAACTTCCCGGTCTTTCTGCTGGTGATGCCGATGTTCCTGTTCAGCGGGACTTTCTTTCCCCTCGATGTACTCCCCGACTGGGCACGAACTCTGGCCCTCTGCCTGCCGCTGACGCACGTTGCCAGGGTCATGCGCGAGCTGAGCCTGGGGCGCACGCCCGCATTCCTGCTGTGGGATCTCGCCTACCTGTTCGTCGCCACGGTGCCGGTGGTCCTGCTCGGCATCAGACTGATGAGAAAGCGCCTGGTCGTCTGAGTCGGAGCGCTCCCGCAACCAGTGTGGTTTCCGGCTTTCACGCGGTTGACAGGTCGCGCGCCGCGCTCCTATCATCGAGGTCATGACTACCGAAAAAGAGTTCAGAGACTCGCTGATCCACGACTGGAACCTGGCGGAATCGGCAGAGAAGCCGAAGCACCCCGTCCTGCTGAACGACGAAACGCTGCGCGACGGGTTGCAGGGTCCGAGTGTCGTCGATCCGCCGATCGAGGCGAAGCGGGCGATCCTGAGGGCGATGGACGGGCTCGGCATCGACACGGCCGACATCGGGCTGCCGGGTGCAGGACCGCGCGCGGTTGCCGCTGTGACGGCTCTGTGCCGGGAGATCGCCGACAGCCGTCTCACGATCCGCCCGAACTGTGCCGCCCGCACGCTGGTTCGCGATATCGAGCCGATCGTCCGGATCTCTTCCGACACTGGAGTCGCCATCGAGGCCTGCCTGTTCATCGGATCATCGACCATCCGCCAGTACACGGAGGACTGG
Source organism: uncultured bacterium (assembly GCA_965371335.1). GTDB lineage: Bacteria > Acidobacteriota > Polarisedimenticolia > Gp22-AA2 > Gp22-AA2 > CBDUYA01. The sequence continues at coordinate 2,380 of CBDUYA010000107.1, forward strand.
ACCCTCGATACCCTCCTGCAGCGCACCGAGGAAGCGGTGCGCTTTGCCGTCAGGGAGGGGCTGCAGGTCATGTACGTGACGGAAGACACGAGCCGGGCGCATCCCGAAACGATCCGCAAGCTCTACACGCGGGCGATCGAGTGCGGCGCCAGCCGCATCTGCGTTACCGACACCGTCGGCCATGCGACTCCGGCCGGGGTGACGGCCTTGATCCGGTTCGTGCGCTCGGTGGTGGAGGAGACGGGGAAAGATATCGGTATCGACTGGCACGGCCACCGCGATCGCGGGCTCGACGTGGCGAACGCCCTGGCGGCAATCGCCGCCGGTTCGGACCGGGTGCATGCCTGCGGTCTCGGCATCGGAGAACGCGCGGGGAACGCGCCGATGGATCTGATGATGGTGAACCTGAAGCTTCTCGGCTGGATCGAGCGCGATCTGAGCACTCTCGGAGAATACTGCCGCCTCATCTCCGAGGCCTGCGGGATGCCGATTCCCCGCAACTACCCGGTTGTCGGCAGCGACGCGTTCGAGACCGCCACCGGAGTCCACGCCGCCGCGGTGATCAAGGCGCTCAAGAAGAAGGACCCCTGGCTGGCCGACCGTGTCTATTCCGGGGTCCCGGCCTCGGAGGTCGGCCTGTCGCAGCGTGTGCGTATTGGCCCGCTCTCCGGTCGCTCCAACGTCATCTTCTGGCTGGAGCAGCGAGGCATCGATACGGCCGACGATACCGTCACGCGGATCTTCGATGCCGCCAAGATGAGCGACCACGTGCTCGAGGATCACGAGATCCACGCCCTGCTGGGAACGAGCTGAGCGTCAACCTTCCTCGGGACAGAGACAGACCCGGTCGCGGCCGTTCTCCTTGGCCTGGTAAAGCGCCCTGTCGGCGCGGTCGACGAGCGCCTCGACGGTGCGCCCGTGCTCGGGAAACAGGGCGACACCGATGCTCGTCGTGATCCGGACACCCGGACTATCGGCAACGAAGAGGTGCCCGCCGACGGCCTGACGCAGCCGTTCGGCGGCCTGGTGGGCGCCACTGCGGCCATTCTCGGGAAGGTAGGCGAGAAACTCCTCGCCGCCGTACCGCGCCGCCACGTCGGCCCCGCGGATGGTGTCGCGGACGACCTGCCCCACTTCGGCGATCACCTTGCTGCCGACAAGGTGACCGTGTGCGTCGTTGACCTTCTTGAAGCGGTCGAGATCCATCATGAGAACGGCCAGAGGAAGGTTGTAGAGCGTGCAGCGGTTCAGCTCCATCTCCAGGGCCAGAGAGAGCGACTCCATCGTCAGCAGGCCGGAGAGCCGATCGAAGGTGATTCGATTGCGGACTTCCGAGTGAAACTTCGCTTCAATATCGTCGAGCAGGACGAACTTCAGGATGGTCTCGCCTATCTGAATCTTGTCGCCATCCTGCAGCGCCATCCGGTCGATCCGCCGCCGGTTGACGAAGGTGTGGTTCGTGCTCTGCAGATCGACGAGGTGAAATGTGATGCGCTGGGATTCGGTGTCGAACGAGACCTCGATGCGCGCATGTTCCCGGGAGGCGAGATCGTCGGGGATGCGGATATCTGCCTCGACGCCGCGACCGACCAGCATGGTGCCGCGACGCAACCGGAAGTCACGTCCGATCTCGGCGCCCTGCAGCACGATCAGGGAGGCGTTGGTCTTGGGCAGGGGCTGCGCTTCGAGCGCCGGACGATTGCCGGCTCTCGTCTGATCGAGCGCGGTCTTCGACATCGATTTCAGATCCCTCCGCCCCGGCTGGCCACCCCGCACGATCACATTCCTGAATTCGTGGCCGCGCCGGCCCGGGCGCCGCTGCCAGCTCTTCGATCTTAATCTAGCGCCGCTGCGGCCATTGTCCAGAGCCGGTTGTGGGGCGCCGGGCCGTCGTCTATCGCGTGAATCCGTCGGCGATCAGCAGGAGTCCGGTGCGGGTCAGGCGGGCTGGGCGGAGATGTTGCGGGACAGGAACCGGTAGGCCGCCTCGACCTCCGCCAGCTCGCTCTCTCTCTGCGTGTCGCAGTCGAGCGATACCAGGGCGGGCGAGTCCGCCCGCAGGGCCGGCTTCAACCTCAGGTAGGAGGCCAGGATCTCCTCGGGCGTTGCTCCGGGAGCGAGGTCGAGTATGGCGTACGGGTTCGGTGAGAAGCGGTATTCCGAGCCGCCGGAGAAGCGCGAGGCGTTCACCTCCCCCTCCGTACGGTGCGGGGGCGGGTCCATGATCTGCCGGGCGGTCACGCGGATGGCACGGGATGTGGAGCAGCGCGGGTACTCGAGCATGAATGCGCGCTGCGACTTCACGGTGCGGACCAGCATCGGATCGTAGGGGATCACCCCGACGTGCCGCGTCGGAATGCCGAGGAAGCGCTCGGAGGTCGTCTGCACGAGACTCCCGAGACGCGCATCCTGATGATCGCGCGCCTGGTTGATGATCAGACAGGGCCTGAAAGCCTCCATGTGGGTGCCGAGGGCATCCGCGGCACACCAGTCGATACGCCGGATTTCCTCCAGGATTTCGCCGGGCCGGTGGGGGTACGACCTCCAGCGGGGATCGAGGGCCAGATTGACGGTCGGCAGATACCCCAGCGTGCGGCCGAGGTTCTGCAGCCGTCGCAGGAATGCCGCATTGAGGAAGCGATAGCAGTTCTCGAGTGCCGTCGGCTCCGGAACGATGGTCAGTATGCCGCGATCGGCGATCGAGAACAGGTCGAGGACGTTCAGCGAGGTGCCCGCGCCGAGATCGACCAGCACGATGTCGCACGACAGCGCGAGAATCAGGCGGACGAGGCGCGTCTTCTGGAAATATTTCAGACTCTCGATGTCGAGCCAGTTACGCGCGCCGCTGACCAGACGCAGTCCCGGCACCGCGGTGTCGGTCGCCGCATCATCGAGCGACTGGAGCCCATTCCCCCGGACCACGTCGCTGAGCGACAGAGACGGCGGCGCCAGTCCAAGGAATGTGTGCAGGTTCGCGCCGCCCAGGTCACCGTCGACAAGCACGATGCGATGCCCGCTCTGGGCGAGGTGAATCGCGAGGCTGGCGGTGACGAACGATTTGCCGGTGCCGCCTTTGCCTCCGCCGATCGCCCAGATCTGCGGGCGCGTTCTGATCGTTGTGTTCTGCATGTCTATGGGCTCTTGCTCTCTCTTGTACGGCGGATCGAGGCCTCGTGCAACCGGCATGTTCTTGACACGGCGCCGCCCGATCCGGCAACTGTAACGGGTACGATCCCGTGACCGGCCGGCCGCTGCGCGGCCGGGGGTTGCCATCAACGGGCGTTTGGGATAGAAGCATCGATGCCTGCGCCGGAGGTGTGTGATGCGAAAGATTCTTGCGATCGCCGTACCGTTGTTTCTCTCATGCTGGCTGCCTGCGGCGGCCCAGAACTCGCCACGGTCTCCAGACCGCGATGGGCGGCGGCTGTTCCAGCGTTTCATCGAGGATGCGGTCGTCGCTCCCGGAGGCTGGGTCGAAGGCCAGTTTATCTACCGCAATCTGCCCGGCAGCAACGATCTTTACACCCTCGGGTCGCTGATCGCCTTCCGGGTGGGGAACGACGTGGAGGCCGGGATCCGCTTCGGGTATGAGAAGTTCGATGCCGACCATGGGCCCGACGGTTCCGGGGCCTCGGATCTCGATCTCTACGGCAAGTACCTGTTTCCCGGTGGCGACACTCGCATGGCGCTCGGCGCCTTGCTGAAGGTGCCGACGGCCGATGAGGAGGATCGTCTCGGAACGGGGGAACCTGATCTGGAACTGTTCGGCGCCTGGCGCGCCAATCTCCCGGGGGTGACGCTGACCGCGAATATCGGCATCCGATTCAACGGTGATCCCGATCCTCCGCTCCCCTCGAGCGACGACTCCGTGCTCCTCGGCGCCGGACTCATCCTGCCGGTCACCCCCGCCACCTCGTTTCTGATCGAGGCGTCGTTCGAGACCGAACGGATCGACGATGGCGAGAGCGATTCCCGCCTCACTCCCGGGTTCCAGATGATGTTTCGCGGCGGCAGAGGTGGACTGCGGGGCGCGGTCGGGCTTCCTCTCAGCGACGGCGCGCCGGACTACGAGCTGATCTTCGGGATGTTCTTCGCCTACTGAGGCGCCCTCTCGTTCCGGCTCCGCCTGACGGGGGGACCGTGCAAGCGTCCGGGCCGGACGCAGTCCGGCCGGCCAGCCCCGGCGTCAGCGATCGAGCCGGGTGATGCGCGGGGCGTTCTCCGGTTCGTTCACCTCGAGTGGTATTCCGAGGTTGGTCAGCAGGCGGGCAAGCAGGCTCGCCGCACGGGGTGAGCCGCAATCGACCGATCGCGGCATCGCCAGGGCCACGAGAGAGCCGCGCCCGACCCGATAGAGAGACAATCCTGACACCCGGAGGAGCGGCTGGAAGCGGTCCGTTGGACGGTGGCTGCGCAGCCGGAACTCCCGTTCTCCCGGCCGGCCGAGCAGATCGAGGTCCTCGGGAGCAATCCCCTGCAGCAGCGGCAGGGGCCCGTCGGCATCGAAGCGGCGACCATTCCGCTGCGCGCGCCCGAGCGGCTCGAACTCGACCCTCTCGCCCAGAACGGCGCTCAGGTAATCGGCGACCAGCGGCTGCGGGTCGACGAGAAGGACCGATCCTCCGTCGCGCAGGAAGCGCGCGACGTCCGCCAGCGGCGCGGTCAGCGCCTCATCCCGCAGGCGCGGCGCCTGCCAGCCTGCCGGAACGATCAGCAGCTCCACCCCCCGCAGATCGGTGGGGGCGGGCGGGGCGTCGGGCGCCAGATCGGTGATGCAGTCGGGAAGGGCCTCCTCCGCCGGACCGAACAAGTAAGTCTGCTTGAGGGGTGGATGGTCGCTCAGCAGATAGGCCAGGAGATTGATCAGGAGAATGCGGGCACCGGGATCACTCGAATAATCGGAGGCGAGGGCGGTCTGTGCCGCGATCACGGTCCCCCGGCCCATCGGAAACTCGACAATTCCGATCCCTTCCTGCCATGCCGGTCCGCGCTTCACCCGCAGGCTGGCCAGAACGCGGAAATTGCCGCCGGTCGGCGGGAGATATGGCCGCCGCATGCCGGCCTCGCCCGAGAAGAGATAGGCCGCCCCCAGGCTGCCGGATGGACCGTGAAATGCCGGATGCCCGGCAGCGAGCAGGTAGTCGGTCTGCGCTCCGTGACCGAAGGAAGGCCAGAGGCGGAGGCGATGGGTGAGCGTCGCCGGCAGAGATGGCTGATCGAGGAGGAGGACCGGCGTCCCCTGGCGCGCCTGCTCCGCCAGAAGCGGCCCGAGCGCTTCCTGCCCGCGCGAGAAGCCGCCCGTCCCGACGACGATCAAGTCCGCCTCGCCGTCGGGCAGATCGTCGTGGCGGCGGATTAACCTGACCCGGAGTCCGAGCGACTCGAGAATCCCACGAGCGCCACCCTCGGGGTCGTACAACGACACGGTCGACCGCCCGAACAGGGAGACGATCGCCTGCCCCGGGTCCTGCGGGTAGAGCGTGAACGGGAAGACCGAGCGCAGCGGTCCCAGGCCGATGCGATCGAACTCGAGAGTCAGCTCCATCCCGGCCGGCTCTGCAATGACCGGCAGCGGGACCGAGAGCCGCGCACGGTCCTGTTCGGCCGCATCGCCGGTCGTCGCCATGTGGCCTGCCGCCACCCGTTCATCGCCGATGCGCAGCTCCCAGCGCAACGGCGCGTCGGCCCATTCCGTCCCGGCGGGAAAAATGATCGTGCGCTCCAACCGCGCCGGGGTTGACAGGAAGCGAGCCCGCTCGACGAGTCGTGGCGCGGACGAGCCGGCGATGCGCGACGCTTCATCCGCGGCAGCGGGAACGATGATGGAGATGGTGAGAAGTAAGCAGCCGAGCAGGATGCGGACGTGCATGTGGAGCATCGATTCCTCCCCGGTGCCTTACGGATCCGTAAGACCTGTCCGGCCGGTTCAACGGCAATATAGGTTCCGTCCGGAAGGCCGCAAAGGAAGCGGTGTGCGGCGGGTGAGCGGGCCCGAAACCGGTCTCGAAGCGGCCGGTGGATGGCTTTACAAGGGGGCCGACAGGTGTGATACGATGCCGCCCACTATGGGTAGTTCTTAGAGGAGGATGGACGTGTCTTACGTCATTACGGAAAAATGCTTGGGCGAGCGCTACGCAACCTGCGTGGCTGTCTGTCCCGTTGACTGCATGCACCCGGGTGAGTACAAGGGCGAGGTCTTTCTGATCATCGATCCGGAGGAGTGCATCGATTGCGGTGCGTGCCTCCCGGAATGCCCGATCGAGGCGATCGTCGAGACCGAGGAAGAGTCTCCCGAATGGGCCGAGATCAATAAAGAGCTGACTCCCAGCTTCAAACAGAACTCCCCGGTTGAGCCGCGTGCGGCGAACGATCCTCCGCGCAAGCCGGAGAACAAACTGCGCTCCTGAGCCGCGTCAGCGCTGCAGAAATGAAGGGTCCCAGGGCGGGGCCCTTTTCTTGTATGCGCCCGGCACAATGTGTGACGCACTTCTGACTCGGGACACTAAGAGGCGCCCGGGCCGGCGATGGCGGAGCCGCCCGCCAGCGAGGCGCCGGGTGGCAACGGGGGCCGGCGGGCGATAACGACTCGCGTCGCTCCGAACAAAATGACCAGGCTGAGATACGAACTGGCGAACAGGAGCAGCCCTTCGGGAACGCTCGGGACGAGATCGGTGGATGAAGAGCCGTGCAGAAAGTGGGCGATTGTTCTGAGCGCGGCGGTGATCAGGACGACCGTCAGCAACTGACGGTTTTCCGCCCGGCTCTCACGGTACACTCTCAACCCGTTCCGGATCGGAGTGCCGCGCCGGCCCTGCTCGCGATCGTGGATGCACAGCGGCATGCTGTACAGGGA
>CBDUYA010000108.1:0-9214 GCA_965371335.1 uncultured bacterium
AGTACTTGCTGGTGGTGATGCCGGTCAGGTATTTCGAAATCGCCCCGACGTTGGGAGAAATCGACATTTCGTTGTCGTTCAGGATGACGATGATGTCCCGGCCCAGGTGGCCGGCATTGTTCAGGCCTTCATAAGCCAGGCCACCGGTCATGGCGCCATCGCCGGTGACCGTCAGCACGTGATAATCCTCGCCGGCGCGATCGCGGGCCACCACCATCCCCATCGCCGCGGCGATCGAGGTGCTGGCGTGGGCTACGCCAAAGGCGTCGTACGGCGATTCGGCCGGGGTCACGAAGCCGGACAATCCCTGATACTGGCGGATCGACGGAAGGCGGTCCCGCCGCCCGGTCAGCACCTTGTGCGGGTAGGTCTGATGTCCGACATCCCAGACAATCCGATCGCGCGGCGCATCGAACACGTAATGCAAGGCGATGGTCAGCTCGACCACTCCGAGGCTCGGCGCGAGATGCCCCCCCGTCCTGGAAACGACATCAATGACATACTGCCTCAATTCGCCTGCCAGGCCTTCGAGTTCTTCGATGGAAAAGCGCTTCACATCGGCCGGGGAGTGGACGCTCTCGAGCATTGACCCGCCGGGACGGCGTCGGGCTGCCTTCTCGCCCACTCTCTTCCCACCCTGCACGATGGGTACGCTCATCTTTCCGGTGATGGCCTCAGACATAGGGAACCTCGCCCCCGCTTCAGGGAATGATCGGATCGCTCCGGGAAATCAGGCGATGCGCCACCGACATGGTCGCATATCATAGACGTGCATGCCGGGGGGGGTCAAGCAGGACGCGCTCCCCCGCAACGCCCGGGGCGGCCGTCGGACTGCAGGCTGGAGGGATGTTTCCGCATGATCCCCCTGAGGGGTGAGGTACCGACCCGCACCTTCCCGATCACGACCATGGCCGTCATCACCCTCAACGCCGGCCTGTTCGTCCGTGCCTTGCTTCTGCAGCCGGAAGCGCGCGAAGGCTTCATCCTCAACCTGGCGCTGATCCCGCATGAGCTGACCCATATCGCGCCGTTCGAGTTGAATCTCATCCTCTATAATGCCGCCACCGTTCTCACCTCGATGTTCGTCCACGCCGGCTTCCTTCATCTGGGCGGCAACATGCTCTATCTCTGGATCTTCGGCAGCGGCATCGAGGACACCGTCGGGCACGGCCGCTTCTTGTTTTTCTACCTTCTCTGCGGAATCGCAGGTGCCGTCGCCCAGATCGCCGTCGACCCGGCATCCCGGGTTCCAATGGTCGGGGCCAGCGGCGCGATCGCCGGAATCCTGGCCGCTTACATGGTCATGTTCCCGACCGCCCGCGTCCTGACCCTGGTTTTCCTGCTGTTTTTCGTCAGGCTGGTGTCGATCCCGGCTCTCATCGTGATCGGCATCTGGCTGCTGATCCAATTGATCAACGCCGGACAGATCGTGCCTGGAGGAGTGGCCTGGTTTGCCCACCTCGGCGGATTCGTTGCCGGGCTGATCCTGATCGTGCCGTTCCGCCGGCGACGGATCCGGCAGAGCCTGTATTGACGTTCGGAATGAAACAGCGTGCGGCCGGCGTCAGCCGTCGATGGTGATGCCCCGGGCGCCCAGGACGGCGGCGATCCGGCCGGCGAGATCTGCGAGACTCCCGTCGTTGACGATGCTCACATCGGCGAGTCGCAGCGTGCGCTCTAATTGCTGGCCCGCCTCGCTGTCGGAGTTCTCGCGCTCCTCTTGACGGCTGAACTCCTCCAGGGTGGCGCCATCGCCGAGACGCCCGCGATTGATCGAGCGCTCGAAGCGCAGCGGCAGCGGGGCATTCAGCCCGATCAGAACGAAGCGTGGCAGGGTTCGCAGGACCAAGACCTCGCCCGGGTGACGTATCGAATCGACCACATCCCGACCGGAGAGCCGCGGGAGGATCCGCCGGGCAAGGACACCGGGACCCCCTTCACTCCGCAGGCGCACCCCCTCGGCGATCAGATTGTCACGGCTGTGCGCCAATCCTGCTGCGGTCGCCGCCTCGCGCACGACGTCGGACAATGAGTGCACGACGAAGGACCTGGCGGCGAGCAGGTTCGCCGCTTCCCCTTTGCCCGAAGCGTTCGGCCCGGTCAGGCCGATGACGATCGATGTCGGAATGGAATCAGGCAGGATGGAGTCTCAGTTCGTCTCGGACGGCACTTATTCCGGAGCTCTGTCTTTGGCGGGGGGGGGCTTCTTTCCGCTCGCGCCACCCTTCCTGCCGGAGCGATCGGATCCTGTCGGGATGATTTCCTGTTTACCCCGGGCGCCGGCCGGGACGGAGGCGCCGCCCCGTATTGCCCCCCGTCCGGGGTGGCGGGGAGACTGCCCGCCCATGAGGGCCTGACCTCTCTGCCTGCCGACCCGGCCCTGCGGGTTGTTCAACTGGCCGCCTCGCCGGGGATGCTGCATCTGCGCGGCCATGCCCTGCCGCGCGCTCATGCCTTGCTGCGCGGCCAGCGCGGTGGCGGTAGCAACTGATTTGGACTGCTGTCCCGCGACCTGCGGCCGTGCCGATTCGGCCTGAATTCCCGGACCGGCCTCGTTCGACGCCTGAGCGACATCGCGACGCGCCGCCAGCCCTTCCGCTGCGCTCCCCCTCCCGCCGGGGACGACGGAAGGAACATCGGCAATCAGGTTGGCCGGTGCGTTCACAGCGGCGCTCCCGGTGGTGCCGGCTCCGGATGCTTCCGGGACGGCACCGCTCGGTGCGCGGACCGCGGTCCGGGACTGCTGGGCCGCGGGCGGACGAGCGTTGTTCGGCTTGGAAACCGCATACTCCTCGATTTTGACAATCTGAGCGGTCGGGACACCGATGCGGCCGCCACCTTCGAGCTCAAGAATCGTGATCGAGTCTCCCGGCTCAATCTTCTTGACCATCATCGCCTTGCCATTACTGAAATAAACGACCTGATCGGCGATGGCCAGAGAAAATGCCCCGGCCAGGAGCAGAACGGCAGCAGCGACGATTGGGGTGTGAAGATTGCGGGTCTGCATGGTGCCCACCTCGGCCTCCCGACCCAGATTCGGAAGGGCCACGCGAACCGGGAATCGAGACATGTCTATTGTCCCTCCGTTTCGCCGGGAAGTAAACCCCCGGCTGGGAGAAACTTTCGCGGTCCAGAGCGCTCCAAACCGGAGTCTCAGCGACCCCCGCTCCGGAAACCCCCCGGAAGTTTACGGTGAGGACCCGGGTAGCGCAACATGAATCATCTCTTACGTTTCAGTAATTTCGACCCCGGCCGCGCGGCAGCGAAAATCGAGGACCTCCGCCCCACCGGCGGCGAGCGCGCTGGCGACCTCCTCGCGCCGACCCGCCCTCACCCAGAGGACGACGCAGCCTCCGCCACCGGCGCCGCAAACCTTGCCGGCCAGCGCCCCCGCTCCGAGGGCGGCGGCGATGAATTCATCGATGATCCGATCGGTCACCGCCGGAGAGAGCTGCTTGCGGGCCGCCCATTCGGCGGCGAGTGCCGGCCCCACGCCGTCAAGATCTCCGGCGAGAAGGGCCGCGCGCACTTCGTGGGCAGCCCGGATGACGCCGTCCATGGCGTTGCGCACCGTGACGTCTCCGTCCAGGTGGCGCTTGAGCATGTCCCAGTTGGAAATGCCGGATGAGCGGGACTTCCCCGTGTTAATCAGCACCAGACGCTCCCGGATAGTCGCCGGATCCACCGCCAGCCGTTCGATCCGCGTCCCTTCGACCGTGTAATGCAGCGCCAGAGGACCACCATGCAGAGCCGGATGATAATCCTGCTCGCCGGTCGGAATCCGGAGGGTCTGCGTTTCGATCGCCCGGGTGATCGAAAGCAGCCGTTCGGGGGCGGCGCGTCCGCCCGTATGGCGATCCAGGGCGCTGGCGAGGGCGATTCCGAGCGCCGACGAACCGCCCAGTCCCGAACCGGCAGGCGCCCTGCATGACGTGGTGATGCGGCAGCCTGCAGCCGATCGTGCTCCCCCCTGGTGCGATGACGACAGGAAGTGGGCGGCAAGGCGGGTGACGAACTCGAGCTCCTCCGGCGCCTCGTGGACGGCGACCGCCAACTGTGCCTTCGACTCAATCGTATAACGACGCTCGCGGTCGATCGACACGATCTCCACTTCGGGACCGGGAAGCGGCTCGACGACGGCGGTGGCCATCAGATCGATCGCGGCGTTGACGGTGACCGGACGATCGTGGAGAAGGTAGAGGGGCCAGATGTCGATCGTACCACCGGCCAGATCAATTCTCGTCGGGGCCCGCGCCTTGACACGAGCGGGACTCATCGGGTGCGGGAAGTCTCTGTCGACATGGCGGGCTCATCATAGCGACCGGATCCGGAGGTGGTCAACTCGCCGCACGGTTGCCTGCGATGGATCGCTGTGTTACCATCCGCCGGTTTTTGCAGGTTCATTGGCCCGAGCGCGCGCCGCCAACCGGCCTCACGATCTGGCTCGGCCCCCAGGCGGAACGTCGGCATGCCCGAGGTCATCACACCGAGCCGTATCGACTCCCTGACAACGAGGCTCCTGGCGGCGCTTCTCGTCGTCACACCCCTCATCCATTCCGCCAGTCTCGCCGATGCCTTCTCGCTGCCGAAGGAAATCGCCATCCTCGCCGGGGCCCTCCTCGTTCTGCTGGCCGCGATCGGAGCACGTCTGGGTCATGGACCGACCCCGCGGCCGCACTCTCCGGCGTTCATTCTGGCTGCGCTGCTGGTGTTGTTCGCCGCGCTGGCGATTCTGCCCTCACTCAATCGCGCGATCGCGTTGCGCGGCTGCATTCAAATCGCGGCGGGTGCGACGCTCGCGTGGGGTGTCATGCGCTTCGTTCGCACTCCTGAGGGGGCGGCGCTCATCCTGCGCAGCATCCTTGCCGGCGCCACGCTGATCGCCATCGCCGCAATCGCGCAGATCTTTTATCCCGGATTTCACCTGACCCCCGGCGGCTGGTCTCTTCTTCCAGCCAGCACCGGGGGAACGACGCTGGGAACCGCCGGTCTGACCTCCCAGTTTCTGCTGCTCGGGCTGCCCGCCGGGGTCGGCGCCACCGCGCTCAGTCGCGGCGTCCGGCGCTCTGTTTGCGGCGCCGGTCTCGGCCTGATCGCGGCGGCGCTCCTGTTTGCCGGCCGCCCCGAGGCCTGGGGAGTCGGCCTCGCCTCCCTGGCGCTGCTGGCAGTCTCCGCCGGCGTGCGTATCGTCGCCCGCGGCGGTCGCTGGCGTGACTGTATTCCCGGCGCCGGCGATGAAGGCCTGCGCACCGCGCTCATCGCCGTCATCACCCTGCTCGCCGTGCTGGCCCTGTCACGTACTCCACTCGTCTCTTCGACCGGCCTCCCGCCGGAGCCATTGAGCGGTGTGAGCCTGCTGACACCGACGAGCGGCGATCCGCTCGTGGATCGACGGGCGGCGGTGGCGGGCGCCCTCCCGCTCGTGCTCCGGCACCCGCTCGGCGTCGGGCCGAAGCTCTGGCGTCACGCGTTCCTGGAGGTCGCCTGGACCGAGAACGACGACTCGCCTTTCACGCTTGACCACCAGTCGATCCATGTTGGCAATACGTTCATCGAGATGCTGGCGGAGACCGGCGTGGCCGGAGGTCTGCTCTTCATTCTTCTGCTGGTTGCCGTTCTGATTCAATCGGGTCACGCGGCCAGACGACGGAAGCCGCCCCCGGGACTGGTCGGCCTGACCGCGTTCAACACTCTCGGCACCTTCGTCTTCGCTTCGCTGTACGGCTCGATGATGCAGGAACCGGCACCCGCGCTCATTTTCTGGATCATGGTCGGTCTGACGCAGGTCGCTCTGTCCGGTCCGGAGAGCGCCGGCCTCCCCCGCGTTCTGCGACCCTGGGAATGGGCCATGACGACCAGGCCATCCGGATCGCGCCTGCCGGCGCTGGTGGCGCTCATCGTCTGGATCACGACCGTCGCGTTCATCACGATCGCCGTGCGCGAGGCGCTGGCCGCCTCCCGTCAGACCCTTGCCGGCCAAGCCGCATCCTACGCGCACGAACCGGCCGCTGCTTTGCGGATCCTCGAATTGCCGGAGGTCGGCCGTTCGCCCGATCACGTGCCGCATTTCGTCGCCGCCAGGGCCTACCTCGAGTCTGGACAGGTCGAGAGGGCGGCGGCGCGGTTCGGTCAGGTGCTCGATCGTTCACCGTTTTTCATCTCCGCCTATCTCGGCCGCGCCCGGGCCTATGAAACCCTCGGACGCTACGATCGTGCCGAACGGGATCTCGACCGGGCGCTCGAGATCTGGCCCTCCCATATCGCAACACGGCTGGCGCGGGCCCGGCTCGATGCGGTGCGCGGCCGGGCGATTGAAGCGCTGGAGGGGTATCGCTGGGTGCTGCGCAACGATCCGTCGCTCCCGGAGCCGTTCTTCCGGATGGGCGAATTGCTGGCGGGACTTGGACGGACCGATGAGGCGGTCCAGGCCTACCGCGCCTGCCTCCGCAAGGATCCACGGTTTCCGAACGCCCGTCTTCGCCTCGCAGATGCCTTCGTCGAGAAAGGAATGCTGAAGCTGGCGTTGCAGTACTACGAGGCGGCGATCGGAGCGGCTCCGAAGGAGTCCGAACCGCGCCTCAAGCTGGCCAATACCCTTTACGGGATGAGCCGCTTCTGCGATGCCCGCATCGCCCTCGAAGGAGCCCGCGACGTCGAACCCGATGCCGCCCGCCGGGACACTGTGCTCGAGTTGATCGACAAGGTCGGGCCGCTCTGCCGGAAGGAGACGAAGAAGAGGCGCTAGCAGGTCACTCGATCCAGATCTCGATGCGCGACTCGTCGGTGTCAACCTCGAGCAACCGTCCCGTGCCGGAGCGCCGGATGGCATCGAAGATTTCGTCGATGTTCATTCCCTGGCGCCGCGCTTCGCGCTGCAGTTCTTCGCGGTGCTGCTGTCCAAGCGTATCGATCAGCATGCGGGCGAAGGCAACGGGGAACTGCACCTTCAGCTCGAAGCGCTCTTCCACCTTGTTGAACACTGACATGCGGATGAACGCCGGCTCGTTCTTCTTTCCCGGAGCGCGCGGCGGGCTCTCCGAGGAGGACCCGCCGGGCGCCGGGACCTCGCCGGGATCGATCTTCAGGATGGCGATGAGGATTTCGTTGCGGATGTCGGCGTCGGTCTGGCTGTCGTACGCCTTCTTGAGGAGCGGCAGGGCGCGCCGGCGCAGCGCGGCATGATCCACGTCGGCGATCCGGATCGCCGCCAGGGTCGAGACGAAGGGCGCGGGATTCTCAAGCCCTTCGCCCAACGCATCATGGCATGGCCCGCGGCCGCCTCGCCCCGGCGCACACGCAACCGCAAACAGGCTCGACCACGCCTCTTCCACCAGCAGCCTGTCATCGCGGTGGCCGCGCAGGAACTCCCGCAGGGCGGCAATTGCCTCCGTCTCGCGTCCCGGCAGGCGGGACAGCGCTCTCGTTCGGTAGAACGCCGCCTGGTCCCGGTCGGAACTGCCGGGGAACCGCGCCAGGAACTCATCGCAGTCCTTGAGCACGGCGTCCCAGTTCTCGTCGAAGACGTCGACCTTGAGCTGCCGGACGAGCGCTTCCTCGGTGGCGGCGGCCCCCAGCAGCAGCACCAGGACGCCGGCAGCCAGGGCAACGCGTGCTAAGTGATGGCACCTCAAGCCCCTGACACGCGGCTCAGACACGTGGACCTCCCCCATCCACTGCTCGGGTGACCAGATCGATCCGCATCATAATCTGCCGTCTCTCGATCGCGTCTCTCAGGTCATGGATCTGGCGGGCGGTCGTGCAGTCGTCGAATGAAGACACTTGCAGCAGGAGCGCCTCTAGCTGTCCCACGAGATCGGCCAGACGTTGATCCCCGAGGCCGCCGAGAGAACCGATGTAGAGGTTCTTTTTCCTCAGCAGCTCGCGCGAGCGCTCCCGTTCAAGCGACAGGTCGTAGGCCCCGTCAGAGCGCCGGCAGCGAACCGGCGCCTCGATCAGGCTGACCAGAAGGGACCGGCTGGCGCGCAGATAACGCGCCGCGCCCTGACGGGCGAGGTTGCGTTGCAGCAGGCGGGCCGATTCCACGGAGACGGCGGGCGCTCCGGCATCAGGAGGAGAAACCGGGCGCTCGAACCGCGGCAGAACGATGGCGATGGCGATCAGCGCCGCCGCCAGCGAACCACCCCACGCGAGCAGCGGGCGCCGTCGCGCCCCACGCCATCCCGGCAGCGCGCCCGCATCCTGCGCGCTCTCCGCCTGCCGGGCCTTCGCCACGGTGTCGCGGGCAAAACGCTGCCAGTCGACCTGCGACTCAAATGGAAACGCCGTGTCAGAATCGATCCGCCCGAACGCCCGGCGCGTCGTCTCCCATTCCGCGTTGCACAGGGGGCAGACGCCCAGATGACGCTCCAGGGCGCGCCGTTGTCCGGAGGTCAGCAACCGGTAGAAATGCCGCGCCAGGCGACCGCGCGCCCGCCGGCACGACCATGCAATGCGTCCCGTCATGAGCGTTCCCTCACTGCCCCGGCTCCTCAATCATCCCCTCGGCGCGCCGCAGGCGATGCCTGACGGCCGCCGCCGCGCGATGCAGTGACGACTTGACGGTGCCGAGCGCGCATCCCCGCGCCGTCGCGATCTCCTGCAGGCTCATCTCCTCGAAGTGGCGCAGGGTGAAGACCTCCCGCTGCGTTTTGGGCAGCCCGGAAACCGCCTCCTCGACCCGGCGGCGAAACTCGCGGCGCGCATGTTCGCGCAACGGCCCGTCGGTGCTCCGCTCATCGGCGACATCGTGTCCGGGGTTCGCTTCCTGCCACCCTTCAAGCGATCGTTCGGGACGCGCCCGCCGGCGGCGCAACATGTCGAGGCAGTGGTTCGCCAGGATGCGCGAGACCCATGTATAGGGATGTGAGTCGGGGCGGTATCGGTGACGCGCAAGGTAGATCTTCACCATCGCCTCCTGGACGGCGTCGAGGGCGTCCTCGTGCTGGCGGAGATAGCCCCATGCCACCCGGTAGAGCCTCTTCTGATAGCGCTCCACGAACCGCTCAAAGGCCCCTTCCCGGTCGGCACGGACCGCCTCCATCAGACCGAAATCGTCCGCCGCCACCCACGCCTCCCATCTCCTTGAACGGACCAGGCTCCTGCCGGGTTTACCGCCGCACGGCAAAACTTCTGCGCCCTCCGGGTCGCCGCGTGAACACCTCGTTCAGCGGCGCCCGCCGCCCCGCCGCTGGAGACCGTAACCGATTATAAACAC
>CBDUYA010000109.1:0-9213 GCA_965371335.1 uncultured bacterium
CAACCGTTCTCCCGCGCCAGGCGCCGAGCATCGCGAACGTGTCCGGCCCCGGCGTTGTAGGCTGCCAAGGCAAACCAGAGACGCTCGTCCGGTTCGAGGCTGGGCTCGAATCGGTCTCGTACCCAATCCAGGTACTCGACACCCGCGCGCAGACCATTCTCCGGTTCGAGTAGATTCTGATAGCCCATCTGACGACCGGTCCGCGGCATCACCTGCATGAGTCCCTGGGCCCCCTTCTTTGACAGGGCGTTCGGATTGAAGTTCGACTCGACGCCGATGACCGCGTGCACCAGCTCGGGATGGAGACCATGGCGCAGCGCCGTGCGGTTGATCAGCTCCCTGAACTGCCCGCCCGTGCCTCTGGCCGCCTTCCCCTCGAACCCGGGAAAGGGGCGCAGATCCTTGCGGTCGGGCACGTTGGTCAGAACGATCGCCCCGTTCTCGTCGGTGCGGTAATAGATGCGCTCGCCGGCGATGGTATGAGCCATGCCGCAGGTGAGGACGGCCAGGGCGATTACTCCGCTGCGCCTCATCGCGCCCCCCCGCCAATCATGCCGCCGACGATCTCCACCGTGCGGCGACGCAGCGCATCGAGCCCTTTCTGATTGCGGCCGCCCGCTTCCGCCATATCCGGCCTGCCGCCGCCACGTCCATCGACCAGCGGAGCAAGCGCTTTGACAATCGCCCCGGCGTGCAGACGGGGGATCAGGTCCTTGCTGACCGAGGCCGTGACATTGACCCGGTCATCCTGAACGGCCCACTGGACGATGACGCCGGAACGGAGTCGCTCGCGGCTGCGATCGACGAGGGCGCGCACGCTGCTCTTGTCGAGATCCTTCTGCAGCCGGGGAACCAGCAGCCGGATCCCTTCAATGTCGTGAATCTCGTCCTCCGTCGCGCCGGCCGCGCCGGCCGCCAGGTTCACCTTCAGCTTCTCGATCTCACGACGCAGGCTGCGGTTCTCCTCCAGAAGTCGCGCCAGCGATTGACCGAGGCCGGGCCGCTCGACGTTCAGCGCCGTCTGGAAAACCCCCACCGTGCGGCGGTCCTCGCGCAGCTCGCGCAGAGCGGCCTCTCCCGCCAGGGCCTCGACGCGGCGGATCCCGGCAGCGATGCCGCGTTCCTGCGTCAGCTTCAGGATGCCGATCGACCCGGTGCTCGCGGAATGAGTGCCGCCGCACAACTCCATGCTGAAGCCGGGGATTTCCACCATCCGTACCTGCTGGCCGTACTTATCGCCGAAAAACGCCAGGGCGCCGCGCTTCAATGCTTCGTCGAGCGGCATCGTGCGCGCCCGGATCGGAAGGTCCTGACGGATCACGTCGTTGATCAGATCCTCGACCTGGCGCTGGAGTTCCTCCGACAGCGGGGCGAAGTGGCTGAAGTCGAAGCGGAACCGATCGGGGCTGACCAGCGAGCCGGCCTGCTTCAGGTGCGTCCCGACGACCTCGCGCAGCGCGGCGTGCAGCAGATGTGTCGCGTCATGACTGCGGGTCACGGCCAGGCGTCGCGCGCGATCGACCTCCGCGACCAGCGACTCGCCGGCGTGGAGCTCTCCTTCGCGCACCACGACCTCGTGCAGGTTGAGGTGCGGTAACGGAGCCCGGGTATTGCGGACCTCCGCGACACCGGAAGCGCCCGACAGGAACCCGGTGTCCCCGACCTGACCACCCCCCTCGGCGTAGAAAGGGGTACGGTCGAGCAGGACCTGGCCCGCCTCTCCCGTGCCGAGTGAGTCGGCCAGTTGCTCTCCACGCAGGATGGCCAGCACCTTAGCCCCCTCGACCCGGGTCTCGTCGTATCCGCGAAACTCGACCCGCTCCACCGGCAGGCGGCCGACGAGGCTCGAGACCGGCGCCGGGCCCTCCTTCATCCCGCGACGCGAACGTTTGCGCTGCTCATCCATCGCCGCCGTGAAGCCGTCTTCATCCACCTCCAGCGACCAGGCCCGGGCCACATCGCGAACCAGGTCGAGCGGCAGGCCGAACGTGTCGTAGAGCCTGAACGCCTCGATGCCCGGGATGATCGTTTCATTGCGGCTGCGCAGCTCCGACGCCAGCCCCTCCACGCGCACCAGGCCGACGGCGAGCGTCTCTGCGAATCGTTCCTCCTCCCGCAGGGCCGACTCCGCGATCAGCTCGCGATGCGCGACCAGTTCGGGGTAGGCGGACTCCATCACCTCGATCACCTTGCCGCTCAAGTCACAGAGGAACGGCCGCTCGATTCCCAGCGCGCGGCCGAACCGGATGGCGCGGCGCATGATGCGGCGCAGCACGTAACCGCGACCTTCGTTGCTCGGGACCACGCCGTCCGACATCAGGAACGTCATGGCCCGCGCGTGATCGGCGATCACCTGCAGGGCGACCACCTCGTCGCTCGCGGCCTTTCCGGCGGCGGCGTCGCGCCGGCCGGCGGCGATGGACGCCGCCTGCTCGACGATTGGCCGCAACAGATCGGTGTCGTAATTACTGCCGACCCCCTGCAGGACGGCGGCGATCCGCTCGAGCCCCATTCCGGTGTCGACGCCGGTGCGTTGCAGGCGCTGCAGCGCGCCGTCCGGCTGCCGGTCGAACTCGACGAACACCAGGTTCCAGATCTCGACGTAGCGGCCGCAGTCGCACCCCGGTCCGCACGACTCGATGGTGCATTGTCCTTCACCGCGCCCCTGATCGACGTGAATCTCGGAGCAGGGACCACACGGGCCCGTGTCACCCATCGACCAGAAGTTGTCCTTCTCGCCCAGCTTGATCACCCGCCCCGCCGGCAGGCCGATGGAGCGCCGCCAGAGATCGAACGCCTCATCGTCCTCGTGGAAGACGGTGGCCCACAACGAGTCGGCGGGTAGAGCGAAATGCCGGTCGGAGGTCAGCAACTCCCACGCAAAATCGATCGCTTCCCGCTTGAAGTAATCTCCGAACGAGAAATTGCCGAGCATCTCGAAGAAGGTGTGGTGGCGTGGGGTGCGGCCGACCTGTTCCAGATCGTTGTGCTTGCCCGATACGCGCATGCACTTCTGCGCCGACACCGCCCGTGCGTACGGGCGGGTCTCGCGCTGCAGAAAGATGTCCTTGAACTGGTTCATTCCTGCGTTGGCGAACAGCAGGGTCGGATCCTGGGCGGGGATCAGCGACGAGGAGGGAACGATCTGGTGCCCCTTCTCCTCGAAGTAACGCAGGAACTGACTCCGGATGTCGGCAGCGCTTCTCATCATACCCGATCGATCCGGCCGCCGCCTCAGATCGGGCCGGCGCGGCCGCGTGGACCGCCGATTATACTCTCTCGTCGGAAGAGGCCGTCTGCTTCCCCGGCGGGAGCGAGGGCGGGCGCCACCGCTCCGGCCGCTCACGCGCAGCGGCATGGACGGATCAGTTCTTGCGTCCGCCGGCGCCATGGGCGCGGGACAGGTCGAAGACGGAGGCGCCCGCTCCCGCGGCGGAACCCTCCATGCCGCTCTTCAGGGTCCCCTCCATCTCGCGCTGAGCCACCTCCGCGGTCGATTCGATCCCCTGCAGCTTCAGCTTGAACTCGTCGGGGTTGGTCGCCCGCCGCAGCGCTTCCTCCATGGTGATCAGGTCACGCTTGTAGAGCGAGTAGATCGACTGATCGAACGTCTGCATCCCGTACTGCGAGGTCCCCCCCGCGATCGCCTCGTGGATCAGCTTCGTTTTGTCCTTGTTCTCGATACAGTCACGGATGTAGTTGGTGGTGCGGAGAACCTCCACCGCCGGAACCCGGCCGCTATTGTCGGCGCGCGGCACCAGGCGCATGGAGATGACCGCCTTGAGCACGCTCGCCAGTTGCAGCCGAATCTGCTTCTGCTGGTGCGGAGGAAAGATCGAGATGATACGGTTGATGGTCTCGGTTGCGTCGAGTGTGTGCAGAGTCGACAGAACCAGGTGGCCCGTCTCGGCCGCGTTGAGGGCCGTCTCGATGGTTTCGTAGTCGCGCATCTCGCCGACCAGAATGACGTCGGGGTCCTGCCGCAGGGCGGAGCGGAGCGCCGAAGCGAACGATTTCGTGTCGACCTCGACCTCACGCTGATTCACCAGGCTCTTCTTGTCCCGGTGCAGGAATTCGATCGGATCCTCAATCGTCATCATGTGCTCGGTCCGCGACGAATTAATGTAATCGATCATCGCCGCCAGCGAGGTCGATTTCCCCGACCCGGTCGTTCCGGTCAACAGGATGAGACCACGCCGCTCATCGGCAATGGTCTTCAGGACCGGCGGCAGAAAAAGTTCCTCGATGGTCAGGATCTTGGAAGGAATGACGCGCAGGACCAGCCCCACCGTGCCGCGCTGCTGAAAGATATTGACGCGGAATCGGCCCAGACCGGGCACCGAATAGGCCAGATCGATCTCGAAGTGATCTTTGAATTTCTGCTTCTGGCGCCCGCTCATGATGCTGAACGCCATAGCGATAGTATCTTCTTGCGACAGCCGGCTCATCTCGGTGAGGGCGAGGAGGTGCCCGCTCACGCGAATGACGGGATAGCTCCCCACCTTGAGGTGAAGGTCGGAGGCCTTCCGCTCGATCGCGACCTTCAGCAAGTCATTGATGTGCATGGCGTTCCCTCCGCAGGCGGACCCCGCCCGGCGCATGTCGGCTTGAATCTAGGTTCAGGCCTGGGGCAAGTCAAGAAAGGGGCTTTGTTTTGTGATCTTTATGAAAATGCCCGACGGCGGTGAGCCAGTCGTGGCGGTCTTCCTTGCGGCCGCTCACCAGGTCGTTGAACTCGGCCTGCAGGCGGGTGGTCAACTCGCCGCGCTTGCCGTTGCCGACCGGGATCTTGTCGATGCTCCGGATCGGGGTCACCTCCGAGGCGGTGCCGACGAAGAACGCCTCGTCCGCCACGTACAGCATTTCGCGGGGGAGGTTCCTCTCGACCAGCGGTATCCCGAGGTCTGCGGCCAGGTGCCGGATTGTGTTTCGCGTGATCCCCGGCAGGATGGCGGCGGAGATCGGTGGAGTCTGCAGCTTTCCGTTGTGGATCAGGAAGAGGTTTTCGCCACTCCCCTCGCTGACCAGACCGGCGGCGTCAAGCGCAATTCCCTCGGCGTACCCGTTGACCAGCGCTTCCATCTTGATGAGTTGCGAATTCATGTAATTGGCGCTCGCCTTGGCCATGGCGGGAAGGGTGTCCGGCGCTGCCCGCCGCCAGGAAGAGACCATGACGTCGACTCCCTTCTGCATCGCGTCCTCGCCCAGGTAGGCGCCCCAGGGCCAGACCGCAATCGCCACGTCAACGGGACAGGGAAAGGGGTCGACCCCGAGCGAATCGTAGCCGCGATAAGCCAGTGGGCGGATGTAGCACGCCTTCATGCGGTTGATGCGGATCGTCTCGAGGATGGCCGCTTCGATCTCCGCCTCGGAATAGGGCACCTCCATGCGGTAGATGCGGCAACTGTCGATCATCCGGCGGATGTGGTCCTGCAGACGGAAGACGGCCGGCCCCCGGGTGGTTTCGTAGCAGCGGATCCCCTCGAAGATACAGGAACCGTAGTGAACGACGTGCGATAGAACGTGGATGTTCGCCTGGTCCCACGGCACCAGACGCCCGTTCATCCAGATCTTCCCGGTCTTGACCAACGCCATCCGACGCTCCCCGGCACGCTCATCGATCGTGACGCAGCGACAACTTGGGCTGACGATTTGGCCGCTGAGTATAGAGCAGCGCCGGGGACGTGATCAAGAGCCGGAGCGCGGGAACAAACACCCCCTATGTGCAGGCCGACGCGCATCGGTCGCCAGGTCCGGCTGCCATTGCTCGACCCGGTCCCTCGCCGGCACCGGGCTCAGACGCGCGGTTCGGGGCGGGTTGACACCGGCGCGGCGCAGGGCTCCCGCGAGGCGATGATCGAGAGTGGTCCGGGAAAGGCGTCCGGGGAAGTACGCATGCATTGCGATGCGGGCCTGGCGGCGGGAGCGCGCGACGGACACCACCTCCACTCCGAGACTCCCCGCCTCCCAGAAGGCCGCGACCGGCGGTTCCTCGAGATGAGCGGGCATAACGAGGCGTGCCTCGTAGTCTCTGTCCCGCCGGGATCCTCTCATTTCGATCAGGTGAAGATGTCCTTGACGCGGCCGAACAAGTTCTTGCTGGGGGCATCGGCCGGTGCCTCGATCTCGCGCAGCTTCTCGAAGAGATCCATCTGCTTGCGGTTGAGACGCTCCGGAATATGCACGAGGGTGGTCACGTAAAGGTGGCCGCGGCCACCGCCGATCTCCGGCATGCCCTGACCACGCAGGCAGAATGTGCTGCCGCTCTGGGTTCCGGGCGGAATTTCCAGCAGCGTGTCGCCGTCCAGGGTCGGCACTTCGATGGTGGCGCCGAGCACGGCATGGGTCACGGTGACCGGCACGGCGCAGCGAAGATCGCCGCCGTCCCGGTGGAACAGGGGGTGCTCCTTGACGACCAGGACCACGTAGAGATCGCCGGAGCGGCCTCCCTTCAGCCCTCCTTCACCCTCGCCCGTGATCCGCAGACGGGTCCCGCTATCGACTCCGGACGGGATCCGCACCTTGATGTGCCGCACCTCCCGCCGGCGACCCTCTCCCCGGCAGACCGGGCAGGGGTGGGAAACCACCTGTCCCGCGCCGCCGCACGCGCCGCAGGCCTGGCTGAGGGTGAAGAATCCGTGCTGCCGGACCACCTGACCCCGTCCGCCGCAGCGGCGGCAGGATGATCGCCGTCCGTCGCGGGAACCGCTGCCACGGCATTCCGCGCACCCTTCCAGGCGGGGAACGCGGATCTCCCTTTCCGTGCCTTTCGCCGCCTCCATGAACTCGATTTCGAGGTCGTAGCGCAGATCGGCGCCGCGACGCGGCCCGCCGCGGGAGCGGCCGCGACCGCCGCCGAACAGATCCCCCACGGAGAACCCGAACATGCTGCCGAGGATGTCTTCGAAATCGGCGAAGATCTCGGAGTTGAAACCGCCGAAGGGAGCACCGGCCGCACCGGCGTGACCGAACTGATCGTAACGGGCGCGCTTCCCGGCGTCGGCGAGCATCGAGTAGGCCTCGGCCGCCTCCTTGAACCTCTCCTCCGCCTCCTCGTCGCCGGGATTGCGATCGGGATGGTACTTCATGGCCAGCTGGCGATAGGCCTTCTTGATCTCCGCCACGCTCGCCGACCTCTGGACTCCGAGGACCTCGTAGTAATCGCGTTTCGCCACGGTCTCGATTCCCGATAGAAAAATGATGGTACAAGAAGCCGCGCGGGCGGGCTCGTCCGGCGGCGCAGGGCCGCGGGGCCTCCCGCCGCGGGTTGGACAGGGTCTAGTCTACCTGAGTCGGAGGCCGATGCCGAACACTCTCTGACGGATCACGAGGATGCGGGTGGCGGGCCGCCGGTTCCATCGGCCGCTCCACCCGGAGCGCCGCCCGGGGCGTTCGGCGACGGGTTGTAGAGAATGACCTCGGTGAGGATCTCCGCAGCCTCCGCGAGCTTCTCCAGCGACTCGCTGCACTCCGAGAGATTGCCCGAGGCGAGCGCGCGCCGCGCCGAGTCGAGAATCTTCTTCACGGTGACCCGCTTCCCTTCCTCCAGCATGCTCCCGAACTCGGCGAAGGACCGCATGTTCGATTCGAACAGGCCCTCCAGCCGCGCCTGGATCTTGAAGAGCTCCGACTTGCGCGCGTCCGATTCGGCGTTCCGTTCGGCATCCTCAATGATCTGGCTGATTTCCCGCTCGCTGAGGCCGCCGGAGGGCCGCACCACGATCTTCTGTTCCTGGCTGGAGACCATATCGCGGGCCGAGACATTGACGATCCCGTTGCTGTCGATGTCGAACGACACCTCGATCTGAGGCACGCCCTTGGGGGCCGGTGAGATGCCGACCAGCTCGAACCGTCCGAGCGACTTATTGTAGGCGGCGATTTCACGCTCACCCTGAAGAACGTTGATCTCGACCTTGGACTGATTGTCGACCACGGTGGTGAAGATCTTCGCCTTGCGGGTCGGGATCGTGGTATTGCGTTCGATCAGCTTGGTGAACATCCCTCCGCGGGTCTCGAGACCGAGTGAAAGCGGCGTCACGTCGAGCAGGATCATGTCCTTCACTTCGCCCGCCAGGATCCCGGCCTGGATCGCGGCGCCGGCCCCGACCACCTCCTCCGGGTTCTTGTCGCGGCTCGGCTCCTTGCCGAAGATCTCCTGGACCAGGGCGATGACCCGCGGCACCCGGGTCATGCCGCCGACCAGCAGCACTTCGTCGATCTCGGACGCTTTGAGGCCAGCCATCGTCAATGCTTCCTCGCACGGCTTGCGGCTGCGCTCGACCAGATCGAGGGTCAGCTCGTCGAATTTCTCCCGCGTCAGGGCCATGTTGAGGTGCTTGGGGCCGCTCGCGTCGGCCGAGATGAACGGCAGGTTGATCTCGGCGCGCATCTCCATCGACAGCTCGCATTTCGCCTTCTCGGCCGCCTCCTTGAGACGTTGCAGGGCGAGACGGTCTTCGCGCAGCGCAACTCCCTCTTTCTTCTCGAACTCCTCGAGCAGCCAGGTCATGATGCGCAGGTCGAAATCCTCGCCTCCGAGAAAGGTGTCCCCCGAGGTCGATTTCACCTCGAAGACCCCGTCCCCAAGCTGCAGAATGGAGATATCGAAGGTCCCGCCGCCGAGATCGTAGACGGCGATGACCTTCTCCGAACCCTCGTTGAGCCGGTAGGCAAGGGAGGCGGACGTCGGCTCGTTGAGAATCCGCAGGACTTTCAGCCCGGCGATCCGTCCCGCGTCCTTGGTCGCCTGCCGCTGGCTGTCGTCGAAGTAGGCGGGCACCGTGATGATCGCCTCGCTCACGTCCACCTGCAGGTGCTCTTCGGCAGTGACCTTGAGACGGTTCAGTATCATCGCCGCGATTTCCTGGGGACTGTAGTCCTTTTCGCGCACGCGGATGCGCAGGTCGCCGTTCGTCGCCTCGACGAGCTGGAAGGGGCAGTACTGTCTCGCCTGCTGCACCTCGGGTGAATTGAACTTGCGGCCGATCAGGCGCTTCACGGCGAACACCGTATTGTCCGGATTGGTGACCGCCTGGCGGCGGGCGATCTGTCCGACCAGGCGATCGCCGCGCTCGGTGAACGCTACGACCGACGGCGTCGTGCGCGCGCCTTCCTGGTTCGGGATGACGACCGGAGCGCCACCGTCCATGTACGCCACGCAGCAGTTCGTGGTTCCCAGATCGATCCCGATCACCTTGCCCATGTGCTCACTCC
>CBDUYA010000110.1:0-9181 GCA_965371335.1 uncultured bacterium
GGCCAGCTCCGGGCGCTCGGCCTGCCGGACGACGCCGGCGTGATTCTGGATAACTTCATGCAGCGCAACCCGACGGCCGACGACGGGCCGTTCCGGGAGTTCCGACTACCATCATTCGCGCTGCCCGGACTGCAGTGAGGAGACTCCGATGAAGACCGCGATTGCCCTCTGTACGATGTTGACCGGCCTGCTGGCGTTCGCTCCGGCGGCCGCCGCTCCCGCTTCCGGCGCCGACCGCTCCGGAGAGATCGACATTCCCTACACCAGATACGTTCTCGACAACGGCCTGACGCTGCTCGTCCACGAGGACCACAAGGCGCCGATCGTCGCCGTCAACGTCTGGTACCACGTCGGCTCGAAGAACGAGAAGCCGGGAAAGACCGGGTTCGCGCACCTGTTCGAGCACCTGATGTTCAACGGCAGCGAGAACCATGACGACGACTACATGGCGCCGCTCGACCGGATCGGGGCGACCGACAGGAACGGCACGACCAATACCGACCGCACCAATTACTTCCAGAACGTTCCGGCGCCGGCCCTCGATCTGGTGCTCTGGCTGGAGTCGGATCGGATGGGGCATCTCCTCGGCGCCATCACCCAGGAAAAGCTCGACGAGCAGCGCGGCGTCGTCCAGAACGAGAAACGGCAGGGCGAGAACCGGCCGTACGGCAGGGTCTTCAGGACGATCACCGAGAACATCTATCCCCGGGGGCACCCCTACTCGTGGTCGACCATCGGCTCGATGGAGGATCTCGAGGCGGCCAGTCTCGATGACGTTCACGAATGGTTCAAGACCTACTACGGCGCCGCCAACGCCGTCATCGTCGTCGCCGGCGACATCGATCCGGAGACGGTGCGCGACAAGGTCGAGGCGTACTTCGGCGACATACCGCCCGGACCGCCGCTGGACCGCCAACAGAGCTGGATCGCCCGCCGGACCGGGACGCAGCGGCAGGTGATGCAGGACCGGGTGCCCCAGGCGCGCATTTATAAGGTGTGGAACGTTCCCGAGGGCGGCTCGATCGATACCGATTATCTGGAGATGGTCGGGGACCTTCTTGCCGGCGGCAAGAACTCCCGTCTCTACCGGCGTCTGGTGTACGAGGATCAGATCGCCACCGACGTGGCGGCCTTCACGCTCCCCCGGGAGATCGCCAGCGCGTTCATGGTGCGGGCCACCGCCCAGCCGGGAGGCGATCTCGAGCAGGTGGAACGGGTCCTCGACCAAGAGATGGCCCGCTTCCTCGACGAGGGGCCGGAGCCGCGCGAGGTGGAGCGGGTCAGGGCGCAGCTTCTCGCCTCGTTCGTGCGCGGCATCGAGCGCATCGGAGGGTTCGGCGGCAAGTCGGACATCCTGGCGCAGAGCGAGGTCTACGGTGGAAGCCCCGACTATTACAAAGTGGGCCTCGACAGGGTGCGCCAGGCCAGCCCGGCGGACCTGCGCGACGCGGCCCGCCGCTGGCTGGACGACGGAGCCTACATTCTCGAGGTGCACCCTTTCGGCGAGTTCCGGACCGTCGACAGCCCCGTCGATCGCACCCGGATGCCGGAGCCGGGAGCGCCCCCCGCGGTGAGCTTCCCCCGCCTGCAGCGGGCCGAGTTCTCCAACGGTCTGAAGCTGATCCTCGCCGAGCGCCACGCCGTGCCGATCGTCCGCTTCAACCTGCTGCTCGACGCGGGATATGCCGCCGACACGCTTGGCGTGCCGGGAACCGCCGACCTGGCGCTCGACATGCTCGATGAGGGAACCGACAGCCGCACCGCGCTCGAGATCAGCGATCAGCTTGCCATGCTGGGGGCCCGGCTGGGGAGCGGGTCGAATCTCGACATGTCGAGCGTCTCTCTGTCGGCATTACGGGAGCATCTTGATGCGTCGCTCGAGATCTACGCCGACGTCATCCTCAACCCTTCCTTTCCGGAGCGGGAGCTGACGCGCCGCAAGAAGCAGGCGATCGCCTCGATCCAGCAGGAAAAGAAGAGACCCTTTCCGATGGCCCTGCGGGTGCTGCCGGGTCTGCTCTACGGCACAGACCACGCTTATGGCATTCCGTTCACCGGATCGGGCACCGAAGAGGATGTCGCCCGCCTGACCCGCGGCGATCTGGTGACGTTCCACGACACCTGGTTCAAGCCGGACGACGGCACCCTGATCGTGGTCGGCGATACAACCCTGGACGAGATCAGGCCGAAGCTGGAGAGGCTGTTCAGCGGCTGGAAGAAAGGGGAGATCCCCCGCAAGAACCTCGCCACCGTGCGCCATCAGACCGGTTCATCGGTCTACGTGATCGATCGTCCCGGCTCGGAACAGTCGATGATTATCGCCGGCCATCTGGCGCCCCCCAAGTCGAACCCGGACGAGATCACTATCGAGATGATGAACGAGGTTCTCGGCGGCAGCTTCAACGCCCGCATCAACATGAATCTGCGGGAAGACAAAGGCTGGTCCTACGGAGCGCGCAGCTTCGTCGTCGATGCCCGCGGCCAGCGCCCGTTCATCGTCTACGCGCCGGTGCAGACCGACAAGACGACCGAGGCGATGATCGAGATCCGGAAGGAGCTGGAAGGGATCATCGGCGCGCAGCCGCCGACCGGGGACGAGGTGGCGCGGGCCAGGGACACCGCCACCCTGGCCCTGCCGGGCCGCTGGGAGACCGCCTCCGCCGTCTCGTCGTCGATCGCGGAGATCGTCCGCTACGATCTGCCGGACGACTTCTGGGACCGCTACCCCGATCAGGTCCGCGGCGTCGACCGTGCACAGGTGGCCCGCGTGGCGAAAGAGGTGGTGCACCCCGACCGGATCACCTGGGTGATCATCGGCGATCGCGAGACGATCGAAGCGGGGATCCGCGCGCTGCAGTTCGGCGAGTTGCGATTCCTCGATGCGGACGGCGATCCGGTGGAGCCGGTGGTAAAGGACCAGACCGGAGAGTGAGACGCGATCAGCTCTGCGCCCCCTCCGGCCACTGATAGAAGCCGCCGTTGCTGTAGACGATGTCGCAGTCGAAATCGGTGGTAGGACCTCCCGGCCGCGAGCCGAGCAGGCCATCCTTGCCAAGGCTGCTGATCGTGTAATCGGAGCCGTTCGCCGTGGTCCCGGCGTCCCAGTCGTTATTCCAGCCGTCATTGTCGGGCGGTTCCCTGATGAAGTGCGGGTTGAGGTGCGGCTTCATCACGCTCCACGATGAGATGTTGAGGGGATAGCGGGCGTTGTCGGTGGAGTAGGCCTCAATGGCGGTGCTGATGCCGCGCTGGTCTCCCATGGTCCGCTTCTGCTTCGCCTTGTCGATGGCGTTCATCAGGTTCGGGATGGCCACCGCCGAGATAATGCCGATAATGGCCACCACAATGAGAAGCTCGATCAGGGTGAACCCGGAGACGCCTGGCCGGCGGGCTGTGCGTTGTCTGGTCATATCGATCATCTTCCTCACGTCCCCACCCGGCATATTGCAAGGCAGATGCCTTCAGGTGGAAACTTAGGTGCACGCGCAGGTGATTGCAAACAGGGTGGATCGGCCCGAGCCCGCAGAGTGCGACCGGCGCGGGAGGTGTCAATAAGTGTCAGTCGGTGACACAGCAGACCAATCCGGGCCGATTTCCGGCTGGCGCCTCATTCTGGCCGGCGCCATCGCTGCTGCGGGTCTGGCGCTGCTGCCGGGGTGCGCCGTCCGGCCGGCGGCGACCGGAATCGAGCAGCTCTACAGCCGTCAGCAGCACCCCGAGGGGCCGGAGCGGCAACCGGTCGTCGTCATCCCGGGCATCCCGGCCAGTCGCCTGGTGGAGACCATCGGCGGGCGGGTCGCGTGGGACCCGATCGCCGGAATCCGGTCCGGGAGAGGACAGGGCCCGCCGCTCCCCGCACTTCCGATGCGGCCGGGATCCCCCCTGCGTGAACTGCACGACGGTCTCCGCCCGGCCGGCATTCCGTTGCCCTCCGCATCCCGCTCCGCCGGGACGCCGCGTGCCATCGGCGCCTACGCGGATATCGTGGCGGCGCTCACGCTCGGCGGTTACCGGTCGAGCATCTTTCGATTCGAGTATGACTGGAGGCGCGATCTGGTCGAATCGGCGGCGCAACTCCATCGCTTCCTGCTCGACCGGCGGGCGGAGATCCGCGCGGTGCGAGAGGGCGACGGGACGGGTCGCGCCGCGCCGATCCGCTTCGATATCGTCGCCCATGCCACCGGCGGGCTCCTTCTCCGCTACTATCTACGCTACGGAGATGCGGACCTGCCGGGCGACGGATCGCTCCCGCCGCTTCTCTGGGCCGGCGCCGAGCTGGTCGAGCGGGCGATCCTGATCGGGACCCCGAATGCCGGAGGGATCGGCGCACTCACCGACCTCGTCGGGGGAGAGGGGGCGGCGGTCATGCCGCCGTTCGCCCCGACCGTTCTCGGAACGTACCCGTCGGCCTACCAAATGCTGCCTCGCGGCCGTCATGGGAGGGTCGTGCGGATCCAGGGTGATGCCCGCCGGACGCTCGATGATCTCTTCGACCCGGCGCTGTGGGAGAACCTCGGGTGGGGGCTCGCCTCTCCCGATCACGACGACGCCCTGGCCCGGCTCCTTCCCCTGGAGCCGGATCCGGTGGCGCGCCGCCGCATCGCCCTCGATCACCTGCGCAAGTGTCTGCGCCGCGCCCGCCGGTTCTGCGCTGCGCTCGACGTGCCGGGTCATCCTCCGGCCGGTCTCAGCCTGCACCTGATGGCGACCGATACAAGCGCGACCGATGCGGTCGCCGGGATCGACTGGGCGACCGGCCGGGTGCGCGTGATTGAACAGCGGCCCGGAGACGGGCTCGTGCTGCGCAGCAGCGCGCTGCTCGATGAGCGCGTCGGAGGGAGATGGTCACCGTCGCTCCTGTCGCCGATCGACTGGAGCTCGGTGACGTTCTTCCACACCGATGGCGCCGATCTCGGGGCGGATCCCGCCTTTATCGACAACCTGCTCTTTCTGCTTCTCGAGCAGCCGCGCCGACGCACCGAAACGACGGGAGGATGGAACGGATGAAGAACGAAACGAGACGAGCGAAGCGCAAGATCCGGCTGGCGGCAGCCGCGCTCTGCCTCCTGCTGGGCGGCGGGACGCCGGGTGCCGCGGCGGCTGCGGCGTCACACCGCGCCGGGGCCGGCTCGCCCGACGGGGATGGGCAGGGCACGGTCGTGATCCTCGTACGACATGCCGAGAAACGGACGGACGATCCAAAGGACCCGTCCCTGTCGGACGCGGGGGTGAAGAGGGCGGAAGCCCTGGCGAAGATGCTCTCTGCGGCGGGGGTGACCCACCTGTTCTCCTCGGAGTACCGGCGGACCCGCGAGACGCTGGCCACTCTGGCATCCGGTCTCGGCAAACAGGTGCGGGAGGTATCGGCGCGGACCCCGGAGGATCAGGTCGCCGCCATCAGGGGGCTGCCGGGCGGCTCGGTCGCGGTCGTGGCCGGGCATTCCAACACGGTGCCCGAGCTGGTGAGATTGCTGGGGGGAGAGGTCTCCGGGCTGATCGACACGGGACACGGCCCGATGATCGGCGACGCGTCGTACGACCGGATGTTCCTGGTGATCCTGCCGGCGGGCGCCGCGCCTGCCGATCGGGCGCAGACGGTGGAGTTACGCTACGGAGAATGACCGGTTACGAGTTGCCCTCGCCCTTCTGATCCGGAGGCTGATCGTTCGTCGTTTCCTTCTTCTCCGCTGCCTGTGGAACATGGCCTGGGGCGTAGTTCCATTCGTCCGGCAGAGGCTGGGGACCCGGCTGGATCCCGGCAATATCGGGATCCTCGTCACTATCACTGACGACGGCTGGATCCAGCTCGGCCTCCTCTTTCTTGGCCAGGCGCTGCGATACCTTGTCCCGCGCCTTCTGCTGCCGCGCGATTTCCTTCTGTCGTTTCTTGAACGTCGGTCTCGATTTTCTTCCCATCTATGATCCTGTGAGTATGACCCTGCGAACGGTCCGCCACCCGGCCCGCACTATGCCGATCGCCGGCGCCGTACGGAATTGTGATGCTCCCGGCGAGCGCCGGAGAGAAGCGGACTCAGACGGGCCGCACGTTCTCGGCCGCCGGGCCCTTCTGGCCCTGCACGACCTCGAACTCGACGGCCTGGCCCTCGGCCAGCGTCTTGAAGCCCTGCATAACGACTGCCGAATGATGCACGAAAACGTCCTTGGAGCCGTCATCGGGGGTGATGAAGCCGTATCCCTTCGAATCGTTGAACCACTTCACTTTGCCTAGCGCCATGGACGTTTCTCCTTGACTGACAACCACGACCTCGCGGGCGGTCCCGCCCGTCCGCACCTGATTCGACTCGCGCAGTACCGCACCAACCCTTCCCGCGCGAATCATCATATGACGCAAGGGTGAGTTCGACCGGAGGCCACGCGCGCTCCATGATAGGAAAAGTTCCCCCGCACGTCAATGGCGAATCAACATCGATCCAGACCACCGCTCGCCCGCATCCGGATGTCCGGAAACGGGCGGAGTCGGCTAGACTCTCCGTGTGCCTCAAGTGATGCGATGCCGATGGGGCCCGCTGATCGCGGCGCTGCTGCTGGCCGGCGCTCTGGCGTCCGAGGTCCGGGCCCAGGTCGAGTTGCCGCCACGCGGCGATCGCTCGGTTCACGACCTGGCCGGTGTCATCGGCGCGCCGCAGGTGCAGGTCCTGGAGCAACTGCACCGGGAATTGTTCCGCAAGACGGGGGTGGCGATCGTCGTGATCACCGTGCCCCGCCTGGAAGGAGAATCGATCGACGCCTTCGCCCTCCGTGCCGGTGAGGAGTGGGGAGCCGGCCGCAAGGGGGAGGACCGGGGTATTGTCGTCGCGCTCGCGATCGAGGAAAGGAAGATCTTCATCGCCACCGGATACGGCGTCGAGGGATTCCTCCCCGACGGCAGGGTCGGCGGGATCATCGATCGGTACGCGGCGCCGCATCTCAGGCAGAATGACTACCCGGCCGCGTTGCTGCAGACGAGCGCCGTCCTGATCGCCGCCGCCGCTGAGGAGTACGGGGTCGAGATCCGGGGAATCGCGCGACCGCCTCGCAACCTGCGCGGCGCCCGGAGCCCCCGCAGGACAGGTCCCCTGGGGATTCTGATGATGCTCCTGATGCTGGCCGGCATGGGGTATCTGGCGGTGCGCCACCCGACGCTCTTTCTGCTGCTGCTCATGTCGGGAATGGGGCGCGGCGGAGGGGGTGGTTTCAGGGGAGGCGGTTTTGGCGGGGGGAGCGGTTTCGGCGGTTTTGGCGGCGGCGGTTTTGGCGGCGGCGGCGCCGGCCGGGGTTTCTGACCGCTGATCGCGGGAGGGATCGAGATGAAACAGGCCGACGTGACGAAGGATTCCCGTCTGACGCGGATGGTGCGCGATCTCGATCGCGCGCTCGGCGCGCGGTTGCATGGGGTGGTGCTGTACGGCTCGGCGGCGCGCGGCGATTACCAGCAGGGAACGAGCGATTTCAACCTGATCGTGGTTCTCCAGAGCCTCGAGCCGGAGGTGCTCGAGGCCCTGTCGCCCGCCCTGAAGTGGTGGGGCCGGCAGGGGCAGCCCGCGCCCCGCATCTTTTCAACGGCGATCATCGAGGACGCGGTGGACGTCTTCCCGATCGAGTTTCTCGACATCCAGGGGAGGCGCATCCTCCTGCATGGCCAGGATCCGTTCGCAACGATCGCGGTCAACCATGACCACCTGCGCCTGCAGTGCGAGCGCGAGCTGCGGGAGAAAATGATGCGTCTGCGTGAGGGGTACGTGGAGGCGCACGCCAGCCGCCGCGCTCTCACCCGCCTGCTGACCGAATCCTACACGACGTTCGTTGCCCTGTTCCGGGGGTGTCTGCACCTGCTCGGCGACGAGGTCCCGCTGCACAACGAAGAGGTCGTCGCCGCATTCTGCGCCAGAGCCGATCTCGATCGGTCCGCCTTTCTCGAGGTGGACCGGCTGAAGCACGGAGAAGGAAGCGCAAGCGATCCCCGCTCGTTGTTTGCCCGTTACTACGACGCGCTTACCAAGGCGGTTCACCGGATCGATCGGTTCGAGCCGCGCCAGGGAGGCAAGACTTCATGAAGAAAGGCATGCTCGGTTGTCTGGTGGTCGGGGCGGCGCTCCTCCTGATCCTGCTGATCCTCGGCGGATCGTTCATCGCGCGCTACAACAGCATGGTCACCGACAACGAGGCGATCGACGGCGCCTGGGCCCAAGTCGAGAACGTGCTGCAGCGCCGGGGTGATCTGATCCCCAACCTGGTGGAGACAGTGAAGGGCTTTGCCGCGCAGGAGAAGGAGATCTTCACCCACGTGGCCGACGCCAGGGGACGACTCGCGGGTGCCGCGTCGCCGCGGGAGGCGGCCGCCGCCAATGCCGGCCTGACCTCGGCGCTCGGCCGGCTGCTGGCGATCGCTGAGAACTACCCCAACCTCAAGTCGAACGAGAACTTCATTCGCCTGCAGGACGAACTGGCGGGATCGGAGAACCGCATCGCGGTGGAGCGGCGCCGCTACAACGAAGCGGTGCGCGTCTATAACACCTCGATCAAGCGCTTCCCCAATAACTTCATGGCGGGAATGTTCAGCTTCGGGGAGCGTGAGTATTTCGAGGCGGACGAGGCGGCGAAGGCATTGCCCGAGGTCAAGTTCTGACCGCCTGGCGGCCGCTTGCCGGCGCCTACCCTCCGACGGCCAGGATGACCTCCTTGCCACGGAACAGGTCGGTCTCCAGGATGACCACCTTCACGTCGCCCGATGTTTCCGACCTTTCGATGGTGAAGTCCCGTCCTTCCTCGTAGCCGGGCGGCAGCAGCTTGACCTTCTTGATGCGCTCGAGACCGAACATTTCCGGGCGCAGGGTGATCGTCGTGTCGCGCCGCAGATCGAGGGCGGTGTCGAACTGGATACCCCGCATGTCGACGACTTTCTTCAGCACCCGGGTCAGGACCCCATTGTCCTTGAGTTCGGCGATGCTCGCGGCGTGGTAGAAGAGGCTGTTGGTCTGGAAGGCGAGATCGGAGGAGAGCCGGCTGACGCTCGACTCCAGTTCTCTCCGAGTGTGCTGCAGATCATCGATGTCGGTCTTGAGGTCGGCCTTCACCCGCAGCAGTTGATCGACGTCGGCGCGTGCGGCGTCCCGCTCGGAGGCGTAGGTCTCGGCGTCGGATCGGGCGGCATCCCTCTCGCCGAGCAGCTGGCGCTGCCTGG